>JALOSH010000048.1 GCA_025458545.1 Hydrogenophaga sp. | reverse complement strand
CCGTTTTACCAGCGCGCCATGCTGCAGAGCCAAATGCTGGGCGAAACCGTCACCAGCTTCCACGAAACCCTCAACGTGCCACGCCTGGTCTCGCCCGTGGTACAGGCCATGCTGCCCTGGCGCATGCCACGGCGGGGGTGAAAAGACCGTCGACGGACGGAGGATAGACGTGCTGACGCATGATGCGCGGCATGTCGACCCAACGCACCACCATTGCCAGGCTGCTCGGCGGCTTGCTCGCCCTGGCCGCAGCCTTCGCCGCCTTCGCACCACCGGCCCACGCCCAGCCCGCACCCGCGCCCGACCGCGTTGCCCTGACGGGTTTCGCCATCGACCGCACCGAGGTCACCATCGCCCAGTTCGCGCGCTTTGCGCAGGCCACCGGCACGGTGACCGAGGCCGAGCGCAGCGGGGGTGGGTTTGAATATGTGGGTGGCTGGCAGCGCCGCCCGGGCTGGACCTGGCGCACGCCCGACGGCGTGGCACCCGCATCGCCACAGCTGCCCGCGGTGCACCTGACGCACGCCGAAGCGGCGGCCTATTGCCGCTGGGCTGGTGCCCGGTTGCCCACTGCGGCCGAATGGCAGAGCGCGGCCTACACCGAACAGCGCTCCGCACCACCCGCGCCCTGGCAGCGCGGCAAAACCTACGCCTACCCGACCGGCGACAGCCCGGCCGGTGCCAACACCAGCGAGCGCGACGCCTGGCCGCGCGCCGCCCCGGCGGGCGCCACGGTGGCGGGCGTGAACGGCTTGTTCGACATGGGCGCCAACGCCTGGGAATGGGTGAGCGACGCGCAGGGCACCGAGCGCCGCACCATGGGCGGCTCGTGGTGGTACGGTGGCTCGCAGATGCGTGCCGACGTCAACGCCTGGAAAGCCGCCGACTTTTACGCGGTGTACATCGGCTTTCGATGCGCGCAGGACCTCCGCTGAACCCACGACCCTCCACACCCATGGACACGACCACCACCGAACAAGCGCAGGCCCAGGGCGACATCCAGCTCAATGCCGACTGGTCGCAGCGCTGCGCGGTCCAGAGCCAGCAGCTGCCCTGGCTACCCTCGCCTTCCCCGCTGGTACAGCGGCGGCTGCTGGAGCGCGACGGCGGGGAGGTGGCCCGTGCCACCTCCATCGTGCGTTACGCGCCGGGCGCCCGTTTCAGCGAACACCACCACGAGCGGGGCGAAGAGATCCTGGTGCTGGAAGGCACCTTCAGCGACGACACCGGCGACCACGGCCCAGGCACCTACCTGAAGAGTCCGCCCGGCTCCCGCCACGCGCCGTTTTCCGATGAGGGCTGCACGATCTTCGTGAAGCTGCGTTACCAGGACCTGACCGACACCGAGCGGGTGGTGGTCGACACCCGCACCGCCGACTGGCGCCCAGGCCTGGTGCCCGGCCTGAAGGTGCTGCCGCTGCACAGCTTCGGCACCGAGCACACCGCGCTGGTGCGCTGGGCGCCTGAGACTTTTTTCCAGCCGCACACCCACTTTGGCGGCGAAGAGATTTTTGTGATCGAGGGCGTGTTCTCAGACGAGCACGGCGACCACCCGGCCGGCACCTGGCTGCGCAGCCCGCACATGAGCCGCCACCAGCCCTTCAGCCGCCCGGGTTGCCTGATCCTGGTGAAGGTGGGGCATCTGCTGGTGGAGCCCGCCAAGGGCTGAGCGCCCAGCAGCGCTCAGTGCGCGATCCGGGTCCGCGCGCGCTGTTCGATCCGCTGAGCTTCCAGCCTTTCCATCAGATCCAGCATCCAGCCCACGCGGCCGATCTCGCTCCGGGTTGAAGCGGAACCGGCGGCGTGCTGGTGGCCGCCGCAATGCTCCACCAGGTAGGCAATCGCTGCCAACGGTGGCGCGGGCACGTTCGGCCGACCGACCCAGCCCGACTGCACGCCCGCACAGGCGAGCAGCACCAGCTTGCGCGAGGTGGGCACCACGGCGCGCTGGTTCACCGGGTCCAGCCCGTCGCGGCGCAGTTGCTGGCCGATCTCGGCATAAATGTGGCGCGCGGCCAGGATGGCCGAGCGGCAGTCGCGCGGCAGCAGGGCCACACCGGCGGTGGACTGGCCGTAGAGGCGGTCGGCCTCTTGGAGGAAGCGCTCGATCACGCCTTGCAGCGCGGGCGGGCAGGTACAGGCGGCCATTGCGCGCGTCTTCGCCCACGTCGCGGGCGATGTTGGTGAGCTGCATCGCCACGCCGAGTTCGCAGGCGCGGGCCAGGGCCTGCGGCGATCTCACGCCCATGATCCAGCACATCATCGCGCCCACGCTGCCCGCCACGCGGGCACCGTAGTCGTGCACGTCTTCCAGCGTCTCGTAGCGGCGGCCCTCGGCGTCCCAGGCAAAGCCGTCGAGCAGCGCATCGAGCAAGGCGCGCGGCAAAGCATGGCGTTGGACCACGATGGCCAGTGCACGGTCTTCCACGTGGTCGTGCGGATCGCCCGCGTAAATCGCGTCGAGCCGCTGCGACAGCAGGCCCATGGCTTCGCCCAGGCTGTGCTGGCCGCCGTCGACCATGTCGTCGGCCACGCGGCAGAAGGCATAGAGCGCGATGGACGAGGCGCGCACGCGCATGGGGAGCAGGCGGCTGGCGGCGAAGAAGGTTTTGGAACCGGTGCGCATCAGCGCAACGCAGGCTTGCAGGTCGGCTTCGCTGCCGATGGTGTGGACCGCGGCGCTGGAATCGACCAGGGCGTCGTGGGCCGAAGGCGCAAACGCTTCAGCGGTGTGTGCTGGCATGGGCATTCCGTGCAAGGTAGGTGGCGGCGTCGGGCACCACCGAGTCAAGCGCTTTGGCCGACATCAGCACGCCCGGCACACCGGCACCGGGATGGGTGCTGGCGCCCACCATGTAGAGACCGTCCACGTCTTCGCTGCGGTTGTGCGGGCGGAACCAGGCGCTTTGCATCAGCAGCGGCTCCAGCCCGAAGGCAGCCCCCTTGAAGCTGAGCAGGCGGTCGTGAAAGTCTTGCGGCGTGGTGATGAGCGAGGCGCTGATGTGCTGCTCGAAACCCGGCAACACGGTGCGGTTGAGCACTTCGGCCACGGCGCGGCGCATGGGTTCGGCCTGGGTGGCCCAGTCGGTGCCGCTGTCCAGGTGGGTGACCGGGGCCAGGGCGTAGAAGGTGTCGTGCCCGGCGGGCGCCATCGACGCGTCGCTCGCGGTGGGGCGGTGCAGGTAGAGGCTGAAGTCGTCGGCCAGCTTGTGGCGGCGGAAGATGTCGGTCAGCAGTTCCTTGTAGCGAGGGCCGAGCAGCATCATGTGGTGCGGCACGTCGGCGTACTGCCGGTTGGTGCCGAAGTACCAGACGAACAGGCTCATCGAGTAACGGCCCTTGTCGATGCGGTGGTTGGTCCAGTGGCGGCGGTGTTGCGGTTCGATCAGGTTGCGGTAGGTCCAGGCGGTGTCGGCATTGGAGATCACGATGTCGGCCGCGATGCGCTCGCCGTTGGCCAACGTGACGCCGGTGGCGCGGCCCCGGTCCACCTCGATGCGGCTGACCTCGGCGTTGCAGCGCAGCGTGCCGCCCTGCCCTTGCAGCAGCTTGGCCAGGCCCTGCACCAGTTTCCCGGTGCCGCCCACCGCCCAGTGCACGCCCCACTGGCGCTCCAGCGCGTTGATCAGGCTGTAAATGCAGGTCACGGCAAACGGGTTGCCGCCGATCAGCAGGCTCTGCAGGCTCATGGCCATGCGCAGTTTGGGATGCTTCAGGTGGCTGGCCACCATGGCGTGCAGGCTGCGCCAGCCGCGCATGCGGAAGATGGCCGGGCTGGCCTTGAGCAGGTCGCCCACGGTGTCAAAGGCCTTGGCGCCCAGCGCCTCAAAACCCAGGCGGTAGCAGTGGTCGGCCTCGGCCATGAAGCGTTCGTAGCCGGCCGCGTCCGACGGGCTGATGCGGCGCACCTCGGCGCGCATCTTGTCGGGGTCGCCGCTGTAGTGGAAGACGTCGCCGTCGTCAAACCGGATCTGATAGAACGGGTCGAGCGAGCGCAACTCCACGTCGTCGCTGAGTTTTTTGCCGGCCAGCGCCCACAGTTCGTCGAACAGGAACGGCACCGTGATGATGGTCGGGCCGGCGTCGAACACGTGACCGTTCTGTTCGTGCACATAGGCGCGGCCGCCGGGCGCGTCGAGCTTCTCCAGCACGGTCACGCGCCAGCCCTTGGCCGCGAGGCGAACGGCTGAGGCCAGGCCGCCAAAGCCGCTGCCGATGACGATGGCGTGCGGAGCGTCGGCCCGGGGCCTGGAGGAAGGGCCGGGGCCGGAAGGCGGTTCACCCGAAGAGCGCGGCGGCCAGAATTCGTTGGACGTGCGCAAGGCGGTGGCGGGAGCGTTCATGAAAGCGTTCAGGCGACGGGCGCCTTGTCCGGTTGGATCGGCACCGGCGCGGGCGGCATGGCCGCAGACACCTGGGGACGATCGCTCGACGGACTGCGCGACATGGCCCAGCCCCAGAGTTTCTGCATCGGCGTGGGAAACGCCATGATGAGGTGTTCGACGATGGCCAGCCCGAGCAGGCTGGCGAGCAAGATCCCGCCGGTGGACGCGGTCACGCGGCCGCTGACCAGCTCCCACACGATCCAGGCCCAGACCGTGCACGAAGCCGCGACGCTGAGGTAGAAAAAGGCGCTGAGACGCCCCTTCTTGAAATAGCTGCCCAGGTAGGCCAGGTGGCGCGGCAGGTACTGCTCGCCCACTTGCGGCACACCGAAGAACAGGTTGAGCTTGGCCGAAAAACGCATGCACCAGAGGATGGCAAAGGTGCACAGCGCCACATGGCTGGGCTGGCCCTGCTGCATCCACAGCAGGACGGCGAAGTTGAGCAGCAGCGCGAGTTCGTGCCAGATCACCACCTGCGTGGACTGCGTGAAGCGCTGCCAGCCGCGCGCGCCGGGGTCCAGGGGCACGCGACGCGGACCGGTGAGCCAGCCGGTGAGAAACGCCACCTCGTGCCAGGCCCACATGGCAATGACGCTGACGAAACCGAGGTAGGCGTTGCCGACCGTCTGCGCCTGCATGCTCAGCTGTATGGTCCAGAGGCTCAACGCCAGCAAGCCCGTGCACCACACGAGGCTGGTGCGGAAGCTGGCGCTGGGACGGCGCACCAGCCACAGGATGGCACCCGTCCCGAACCACCAGCACAACAGCGCGAACAGCGCGGGTGCGGCGACGGAGCTGGACAGATCGGTCATGGTTGGAAAGGTTTCAGAAACACACGCCGCGATAGGCGTGCACCCAGCCAGAGGCACCGCCGGGCTGGCTTTGCCAGACGGCTGGTGCCGCCCCCTTGAGGGGGTCGCGCGCAGCGCGGCGGAGGTGTTCCAGGTCCATCACCACACGGGTTCCATGCGAATCTCCTTGGGCAGCGCCTGCTCCTTGACCGGCACCAGATACAGGCGGCCAAAGGTCACGAACGCCCGGGCGGCGTGCCAGCCGCGCTGCACCGTGCCCACCAGGCCGCCGCGTGCGACCGCTTTGTCATTGGCCAGCGAAATCGCCAGCAGCTTGTCCATGCAGGCGCGGAAGGTCGGGTGGTCAATGTCCACTTCCACCGGGAACACCTGGCGGCAGATTTCGCTGGTGATGCGGAACACGGTGTAGTCGTATTCCTTGGAGTCAAGGCCCATCGCCTCGTGCAGCAGCGGGCGCGTGTGGTCGCGCACGTACATGGTGGCGTAGACCGCGAGGATGAAAAAGCGGATCCAGAGCTTGTTGAGCCCGGTCAGCAGGTGGGGCTGGGCGCGCATCATCAGCGCGAAGGATTCGCCGTGGCGGAATTCGTCGTTGCACCAGCGCTCGAACCAGCGAAAGATCGGGTGGAAGCGCTTGTCGGGATGGCGCTCCAGCTGGCGGAAGATGGTGATGTAGCGCGCGTAGCCGATCTTCTCGCTGAGGTAGGTGGCGTAGAAGATGTACTTGGGCTTGAAGTAGGTGTAAGCCTTGACCTTGCGCAGCCGGCGTGGCGCGATTCGTCGCGCGCCATGTAGGCCATCAGCTGCTTGATGTCGGGGTTGCTGATGTTCTTGCGGATCTCGTTGTAGAGGATGCAGCCCGAAAACTCCGAGGTGCAGGAGCTGATCAGGAAGTCCATGAACTCCTGGCGCAGCTCGGGCGAGAGCTGGGGCATCAGCACCTTGAGTTCTTCAGCGAACGCGGCGTCGCGCTTGAAGTGGTCCTGGTTGTTGTCGCCCTCGTACTCGGCCATCATCCGGTCCCACTCGGCGCGCACCGGCGACACGTCCAGCGCGTCCATGGCCTTGAAGTCGGTGGTGTAGAAGCGCGGCGTGAGCATGGTGCTCTTGGCGGCGCGCTCGGTGGCGGTCTCGGTGTTCTTCATGCCGTCCATCAGCAGCGCGACGTGATCTGTGTCGACATCGGTGCGGTCTTCGAAGGTGGCGGGTGCGGTCATGGTGCGGCTCCTGAAAAGCGACGGAAATTTCAACGGGCCCACTGCAGCTGCGAGAACACAGCCGAGTTGGTGGGGCCAAACGATTCAAGGGCAATGCGCTGACCGGTGGCGGTGTCGCGCAGGGTGATGCGGCCGTCCACATGCCCAGTCAGTTCAAACGGGGCCTCTGAGCCCATGCCGCTGCGCTGGCGCTCGCGGGCCAGGGCGCGCAGGCTGCCACGCAGGAAACCCTGCTCGCCCTGGAAGCGGGCCACCTCGCGCTGCGTCTTGGCGTCGAGCACCGCAATGTCGCCATTGGAGCGGTCTTCAAACACCAGGCTGCGCTGCCATTGAACCGACGGGGTTTCGTCTTTCACCGGCCCACCACCGACCTGGCTCTGCCAGGTCACCGCGGCCAGGGTCAGCAGCAGCAGGCCACCCATGGCCCAAATCGGCCAGGGGGTTCCAAGCCCGAGCGGGGAGTCGTGGTGGCTGTGCTGCATGGCGGGTTCTCCTGCGGTGGGGGCGACGGGTGGTTCGGATCAGGCAGCGCTGGGCATGCCGTGGTCGCACACGGGACGGGCCGCGGGGCTGCTGACCGGCGATGACACCGGCAATGGCAGCGGCGCTGCCTCGGGCATGCCCACCAGGGCGGCGGCCGACGGATTGGCGGCCAGCCAGGCCTGCTGGATGCGCTCGCCCACCGCGGCAGCGCCGGGCAGGCAGCGCAGGCTGGGCTGCGGGTTCTTCAGCTGCCAGGCGCGGGCGTGTGGCCAGAGGTTGAGATAGGCAATGCGGTCCTTGCCGGCCAGCGCCAGCGCAATGTCGCCGTGGCCAGAAGCCTGTGGTTTGAACGCGGCACCGGCGATCTGCTTGAGCGGCAGGTTCAGCGTGAGCGTGAGCACCACGCCGATGCGCATGACGATGCGGCGATCGGTCAGGGTGTAGAGCGTGGTGCGGGCGGCGAACCAGGCGGTGACAGCGAGCAGCAGCAAGGCCAAAGAGGCCATGACCGCGCTGGTGAGCAGCGGCCCGAACAACGCCGCCTGGGGCTCGCCCAGCAGGTAGAGCCATTGCACCACCAGCATGGCGCTGAAGTAGATCGCCAGCTTGCGAACGTGAAAGGCGTGGATCGCGAGCTGCACCCAGTCGGGACTGCCCTGCCAGATCAGTCGCTCACCACGCGGCAGGGGTTCGGGCAGGCCGGGCGCTGCCTCGAACTCGTGTTCGTGTTGGGGGTTCACAGCAGCGGCTCCTGGCGCTCGGGCGTGGCGTACAGCGTGCCGGCGCCGTAATAGGCGGTGATCTTTTCTTCTTCCAGCAAGGTGACTTGCTCGGGATGGCGCGTGGTGGGCACGCGGGCAAACTGATCGGCCAGCAGCGCGTGCACCCGCACGCCGTCCTTGCGGATGCGCGAGAAGGTCATCGGCAGCAGCACCGTGCCACCGGCGGGCAAGGCCACTTCGATGTAGCGGAACATCATTTCCGAGCGGTCCACCCAGAGGTCCAGCACCGTGCCGGCCTGTTCGCCGTCTGCGCCCAACACCGGCAGGCCACGCGGATCGGTGTCCTGCACCGCCACGCCGTGGTCACCGGCCACGCGCAACGGCACGATCTTCACTTCGCCTTCCAGCGTCATTTCGGGCACATCGGCCCGCTTGGCCCAGGCCCCCGGGCCCACACCGGCCAGCAGTGGATCGCCCACCGGTTCCAGCGGTGCACCGTTCCAGCCGTGGGCAGGCTGGGCGTTGTAGTCGCCGTCTGCGCGGTTGACGTCGGGCGACAGCACTTCGTGGCCATTGGCGAGCTTGTAGACCTTGGGTTCGACCTTGGGCCAGCCCTCGGTCTTGGGCCCGTTGGCGCGACCCGGATCCATCGGGTAACCCTCGCGGTGGTTCTCGCGCAAGAGGTAGTAGATCAAGCCGGCAAAGAATGCCCAGAACGCGTAAAGCACGAGTTGTGCGACGTCGACGTATTGGGTGATGGCGCCTGTTTCCATGGGTTTCTCCTTCGGTGGTGCGTGTGTCAGCCGGGCAGTTCTGCCAGGCCGATGGGGTGAGCGGGACGGGGCTGAGCAGGGCTGCTGCGCTTGACCAGAGGGCCCAACGCGATCAGCACCACAAAGAGCAGATAGATCTCAAGGTGAAAAACAAAGCTGTAGCCAGTGACCGGCGAATTGAGCGCCGAACCCAGCCAGCCGCCGGTGGCCAGGCTGCCGACCAAGTCGCGCAGCACACCACCGATGGCCATGGACACGCCGGCCGCCGTGGCCTGCACCGCGCCCCAGGCGCCCAGCACCAGGCCGGTAAGTTCGCGTTCGGGCAGTTCCATGGCGGTCAGCAGCATGCCGACCGAGAACAGACCACCGGAAAAACCGATCAGGGCGGCGCCGGTCTGGAACAGCCAGGGCGCATCGAGCGGTGCCGAGAAGATCACGCAGGCAAATGCCGGCAGACCGAGCAGCGCACCACCGGCCGCCAGGCGGATGGTGTCCATGCCGCCCGAGAGAAAACGCGAAGACAGTGCAAACGCCAGCAGTGCGCCGCCGGCGCTCATGGCGGTCAGGGTGCTGGTGAGGCTCACGTCCATGCCCAGCACCTGGCCGCCGAAAGGCTCCAGCACCACGTCCTGCATGCTGAAAGCGACGGTGCCCAGTCCCACGGTCCAGAGGAAGCGGCGGATCTTGGGGATCGCCATGAGGCGCGCCCAGCTGCGGCTGAAGCCGTCGGGTGCGCGGGCGCCGCGCTTGGCACCTCGGGCTTCCTGCTTCCACAGCGAGGTGATGTTCAGCAGCGCCACGATCACCGCCGAGCCCTGCACCACCTGCACCAGCCGCGTCGGGCTGAAGTCGGTCAGCACCCAGCCGAGCAAGGCACTGCCCAGGATCATGCCGACCAGCAGCGTGCTGTAGAGCAGCGCCACGACGCGCGGGCGCTTGTCTTCCGGGGAAATGTCGCTCGCCAGCGCCAGACCGGCGGTCTGCGTGATCTGCATGCCCGCACCCACCAGCAGGAAGGCCAGCGCCGCACCGATGCGACCGGCCCAGACTTCCACGCCGTGCCCGGCCGGCAGCGACAGCAGCAACAACGCAAACGGCATGATGGCCAGGCCGCCGAACATCAGGATGGTGCCGATCCACATGTAGGGCATGCGCTTCAAGCCCAGCGCCGAGGGGTGGGTGTCGCTGCGGTAGCCGATCAGCGCTCGCAGCGGCGCAAACACCAGCGGCAGCGCCACCGACAGCGCCACCCACCAGGCGGGCACGCCCAGCTCGACGATCATCACGCGGTTCAGGGTGCCCACCAGCAGCGCCATCGTCATGCCGATGGAGAGCTGGAACAGCGAAAGGCGCAGCAGCCGCCCCAGCGGCAGTTCGCTCGACGCGGCGTCGGCAAACGGCACATAGCGCCGGGTGATGTTCATCGCCCAGGCGGGGGACAGCATGCGCTGGAGGTTCACCGCTGCCACTCCCAGGCTTGCGAAGTGTAGAAGCCACTGGCCACACGCCGACTGCGGCCTTCGCGCCAGCCACCGACACCGATGCTGCTGCTCAAACCTTCGCGGAGTTTGGGCTGCGCCACCGGGGTGAGCGCGGGGGAGCGGTCGCTGCGCGGGAACAGGCGCCCCACGCTGTGCATGGCCGCCAGCAAGGGCGTGCGCGGCGCAAAGGTGAAGAGCAGGCTGCCGCGGGTGCGCAGCGAGAGCCGCTCCAGCGCGGCGACGATGTCCGGTGTGTCGTAGTGGATCAGCGAATCCATCGCCACCACGTGGTCAAAATGGCCGAGCGCTTCGTCGAGCATGTCGCCGGAGGTGAAGTGGATGCTGCCACCCTGCCCGTTCGCCGGAAGGCTCTGAAAACGCTCACGCGCCAATTGCACCAGCGTGGGCGAGAGGTCGGTCGCGACCACCTCGGCGCCACGTTGTGCGGCCTCCATGGCTAGCGCGCCGGTGCCGCAACCAGCGTCCAGCAGGCGCAGGCCACGCATGTCCTCCGGCAACCAGCCCAGCAAGGTGCCGCGCATCTGGTCGCGCCCGGCGCGCACCGTGGCGCGGATGCGGCCGACCGGCGCGGTCGAGGTCAGACGCTCCCAGGCTTGCGCGGCGGTGCGGTCGAAATAGGTTTCGATTTCGTGCCGGCGTTCGAGGTAGGTGGTGTTGGCCATGGCGTGTCGGTCTTGGTCTGTCTGTGTGGTCGGTCGGTGGGCGATCAGTCGAAACCCAGCAGGTCGAATATGTCGCGGTCTTTCATGGGCACGGCCGCCAGCGGCTCCACACCCAGCCAGAGCGACGCGGCCAGCCGCATGTACTCGGCCTTGACCAGCTCCAGCTCGGGCGAGGTTTCCATCTCGAACAGCGTGCTCTTCTTCAGGCGGCTGCGCCGGATCACGTCGAGGTCCGGGAAGTGAGCGGCCAGCTTCAGACCGATCTGCTGGTTGTACTTGTCGATCTGGTCGGTGCCTGCGCTGCGGTTGGCGATCACACCGCCCAGACGCACGTTGTAGTTCTTGGCCTTGGCGCCGATGGCCTGCACGATGCGGTTCATCGCGAAGATGGAATCGAAGTCGTTGGCGGTGACGATGAGCGCGCGGTCGGCGTGCTGCAGCGGCGCGGCAAAACCGCCGCACACCACGTCGCCCAGCACATCGAAGATCACCACGTCGGTGTCTTCCAACAGGTGGTGCTCCTTGAGCAGCTTCACCGTCTGGCCGACCACGTAGCCACCGCAGCCGGTGCCGGCGGGCGGGCCACCGGCCTCGACACACATCACGCCGTTGTAGCCAGGGAACACAAAGTCTTCGGGGCGCAACTCTTCAGCGTGGAAGTCCACCGTCTCCAGCACGTCGATCACCGTGGGCAGCATCTTCTTGGTGAGGGTGAAGGTGCTGTCGTGTTTCGGGTCGCAGCCGATCTGCAGCACGCGCTTGCCCAGGTGCGAGAACGCAGCCGACAGGTTGGAGCTGGTGGTGCTCTTGCCGATGCCGCCCTTGCCGTAGATGGCAAACACTTTCGCGTTGCCGATTTTGAGTGAGGGATCAAGCTGCACCTGCACGCTGCCCTCGCCGTCTTTGCGCAGGGCCCGGCCGGAGGCGTGCCTCAGGTCGGTCAGGGGAACGCTGGTTTCGGTGATCATGCATGGGCTCCTTCGTACACACCTTCGAGACGGTCTTCCAGCTCTTCGCTGGCTTCACGGAGGGCCTTCAGAACCGAAGGATCGGGTTGCCAGAACTGGCGGTCAGACGCTTCCAGCAAACGGCTGGCCACACGCGCCGAGGCGGTGGGATTGAGTTCAGCGAGGCGCTTGCGCATCGCAGGGTCGAGCATGAAGGCCTGGGTCAGCTGCTCGTAGACCCAGGGCTGCACCTGGCCGGTGGTGGCCGACCAGCCCATGGTGTTGGTCAGGTGGACCTCGATCTGGCGCACGCCCTCGAAGCCGTGTTTGAGCATGCCCTCGGTCCACTTGGGGTTGAGCATGCGGGTGCGGGTTTCGATGGCGACCTGTTCGTTGAGCGTGCGCACCGTTCCCCCGCCATGGCTGTCGCGCGTCTGGTCACCGATGTACACCGGCGCCACCGCAGCGCCCGAGCCGTCGCGCTGCGATTTGGCACGTTGGATGGCGCGACTGACACCGCCCAGGGTGTCGAAATAGGTGTCCACCGTGGTCACGCCCAGCTCCACGGAATCGAGGTTCTGGTAGGCCAGGTGCACGTCGGCCAGCACACTTTTCAGCAACTGCGCGTGCTGCACCGGCTGGCCAGTGCGGCCATAGGCAAAGCCTTTGCGGCGGCTGTAGGTCTCGGCCAGTTCGTCCGGGTCTTCCCAGCGGCTGTTGTCGATCAGGCTGCCGACGTTGGCCCCGTAGGCGCCCTCGGCGTTGCCAAAGACCCGGAGCGAAGCGGTTTCCAGATCGACCCCGTGAGTGGTCTGGTAGGCCAGTGCGTGGGCGCGGATGAAGTTCTGGTCCGACGGTTCGTCGGCGCTCGCCGCCAGAAAAGCGGCTTCGGCCAGCAGGCGGATCTGCAGCGGCAGCAAGTCGCGGAAGATACCCGACAGCGAGATCACCACGTCGATGCGCGGCCGACCCAGCTCAGCCAGCGACAGCAGCTCGGCTCCCGCCAGACGACCATAACTGTCGAATCGCGGGCGGGCGCCCATCAGCGCCAGTGCCTGCCCGATGGGACCGCCCTCGCTCTTGAGGTTGTCGGTGCCCCACAGCACCATGGCGATGGACTCGGGGAACGCATTGCCGTCGGCCATGTGGCGCTGGATCAGGCGTTCCGCCTGGCGCGCGCCGTCTTTCACCGCGTAGGCGCTGGGAATGCGGAACGGATCGAAGCCGTGTACGTTGCGCCCGGTCGGCAGAATGGCCGGGGTGCGCAGCAAATCACCGCCGGGCGCCGGGCGCAGGAAGCGGCCATCGAGCGCGCGCAGGATGCCGTCCATCTCGTGGTCTTCGCACATCAGCGCGTCGGTCTTGGCCAGCTCGCGGAGCATGGTCAGGATGCGGGCATCGGCCGCGGCGTCTGTTGGCTGCGATGGCATGGTGTTGCGCAAGGCCGCCAGCGAGGCTTCGGGCGTGGCGCCCGACACCATGGCTTCGATGGCTGGGCGCAGCACCTGCTCGCCTGCGGCTTCGCCGTGGGTGGCCTCGGCGCAGGCCAGCAGCAACTCGACGCGCTCGCAATCGTTGGGCGTCTGACCCACCACATGCAGACCGCAGGGGATGAGCGTGTACTCCAGCTCCAGCACCGCATCGGTCAGGCGCACGATCTGCGCTTCAGCGGCATCGCCCCAGGGTTCGGCGGTGTCGTGCAAGTCCAGTTCGGTGGCGAGCGCCTGGATCATCGGCACCATCTCGTTGCGCTCGGCCTGTGCTTCGGGCTCCAGGCTGCGGAAGCGCTCCAGCAAGCCCTTGAGTTCCGACAAGCCTTTGTAAAGCCCGGCCTGTGCCACCGGCGGCGTGAGGTAGCTGATCAGCGTGGCGGCGGCGCGGCGCTTGGCGATGGTGCCTTCCGACGGGTTGTTCGACGCGTAGAGGTACATGTTCGGCAGGTCGCCGATCAGCCGGTCGGGCCAGCAGTTGGCGGTCAGGCCGTTCTGTTTGCCGGGCATGAATTCGAGCGCGCCATGGGTGCCGAAGTGCAGCGCTGCGTGAGCACCAAAATCTTCGCGAATCCAGCGGTAGAAGGCCGTGAACGCGTGGGTGGGGGCAAAACCCTGATCGAACAGCAGGCGCATCGGATCGCCTTCGTAGCCCATGCCGGGCTGGATGCCGACAAACACATTGCCGAAGCGTTCGCCCATGATGAAGATGCGCTGGCCGTCGCTGAGCAGCTGACCGGGCGCCGGGCCCCATTGGGCCTCGATCTGCTTCAAATGCCGCTCGCGCCGCACGTGGTCGTCGGCCGACACCAAGGCATGCACATTGGCCGGTGCACCGTATTGCGCAGCGTTGCCGGTGATGATGCGTTCTCGCAGGGCGTCCACGCTGACGGGCAGATCCACGGTGTAGCCCTGGCGCTGCATCGCGGCCAGGGTGTTGAAGAGGGATTCAAACACCGCCAGGTGGGCGGCGGTGCCGGTGTTGCCGGCGTTGGGTGGAAAGTTGAAGATGACCGCCGCCACCTTGCGCTCGGCGCGCTCGGCGCGTCGCAGCGCGATCAGCTTGCCCACCCGAGCGGCCAGCGCATCGGCCCGTTCGCTGCAAGTCTGCATATCGTGGGAGTCTTCCAGGTTGTCAAAGCTGCAACCCTTGGAGCAACCGCTGCAGCTGACGCGTTGACCGCCACCGCGGCCGCCGTACACCATGGACCCGGTGGCGCCGTCCAGTTCGGGAATGGCCACCATCATGGTGGATTCGACCGGCAGCAGGCCACGGGCCGAAGCGCCCCAGTGGTCGAGGGTCTGGAATTCGACCGGCGTGACCGCCAGGTACGGCACATCGAGCCGGGCCAGGATGTTCTCGGCCGCTTGCGAGTCGTTGTAAGCGGGGCCGCCGATCAGCGAGAAACCGGTCAGCGAGACCAGCGCGTCGATGGCGGGCTGGCCGTCCTTGAAAAAGAAGTTGTCGATGGCGGGCCGGTTGTCCAGGCCGGTGGCGAAGGCGGGGACCACCTTCATGCCACGCGCTTCCAGCGCGGTGATGACGCCGTCGTAGTGACCGGTGTTGCCCGCCAGCAGGTACGAGCGCATCACCAGCAGGCCCACCGTGCCGCTCTTGCCGCTGGTGGCGACACGCGGCAGATCGCCCTGCTCGGCCGACATGCGCTGCGCCATGCGCGGGTGGTAGACGCCGACTTCCGGGTACTCCAGGGGAACGCCCACCTTGAGCGTGCCGCGCAGGTGCCGGCGTGCGCCGCTGGCGTAACGGTCCACCAGAAACTGCACCAGGTTGAACATGTTCTGCTCGGACCCGGCGAGCCAGTACTGCATGGTCAAAAAATACGCGCGCACATCCTGGGCGGTGCCGGGGATGAAGCGCAGGATCTTGGGCAAGCGGCGCAGCATGCGCATTTGCCGCGCGCCGGCGGTGGTCTTGTCATCGGCCGAGGTGTTGACGTCGGCACTGCTCTTGCCACGCAGCTTCTTCAGAAAGGCCAGCGGGCCGCTGGTGGGCGCGCTCATGTCGAACTTGCCCATGCGGGTGAGTTTGGTCACCTCGGCGGCGGACATCAGGCAAACCATGGCGTCGCACTGCTCGCGCCGGGCCTGGAGCGCGGGCAGCACCGGCAGGAAATGGTCTTCCATGAACAGCATGCTCACCAGCACGATGTCGCCACGGGCGATGTCGTCTATGCAGCGCTGCAGCGCGGCGGCATCGTCGCGCCATTCGGCCGCCGCATGCACCACCAGCGACAGGCCGGGCACGGACTTGGCGAGCTGGCGGTTGGCGCGTTCGGCGGCGCTGGCCAGGTGGCTGTCCATGGTGACCAGCACCACGCGCATGCCTGGGGACAGCGGCCGCGTGTCAGCGGCTGAAGTGGGCTTTGGCATCGTAGAGGGTCTCCAGGGTGATCACGGGCAGGCCTTTGTCCCTGGCGTAGGTTTCGGTGTTGCGACGGGCCTTGCCGCGAACAAAAAACGGAATCTTGCGCAGCTCTTTCTCGGCCTCGACGGCCCAGGTGGCGACCACCTGCGCCGAGCTGTCGGCGGCGGCGGCGATGGCGGCATCGGCCTGCGCGGTGACCGCCTCAGGCATCTCGGTCTCGGTGATTTCGGCGGCCATCGGCGCTGCGGTCGGGCGCGACACGCTGCCGCCCAGGTGCGAGGGCGCCGCATCTTCGTGGAACTCGGCGTCGCCGCGGAACATGCCGATCAGGTGCTCTTCCAGGCCCATCATCAGCGGGTGCACCCAGGTGTCGAACAGCACGTTCGCGCCTTCAAAACCCATCTGCGGCGAATAACGCGCCGGGAAGTCCTGCACATGCACCGGGGCCGAGATCACCGCGCACGGAATGCCCAGGCGCTTGGCGATGTGGCGTTCCATCTGCGAGCCCAGCACCAGCTCGGGCTGCAGTTCGGCGATGCGCGCTTCCACGTCGAGGTAGTCGTCGCTGATCAGCGCGTCCACACCGTACAGCGCAGCGGCTTCGCGCAC
>JALOSH010000414.1 GCA_025458545.1 Hydrogenophaga sp. | reverse complement strand
GTGGATGATCACGCCTTGCGCGTCGGTCAGCAGCACGCGGCAGTCGGTGCCGCGCAGCGCCGCCTCCAGCTGGTGCAGCTCCAGGTTGCCAGCTTGCAGCAGCTGCCGGTTGCGGTTCAGGCTCGCGTGGGCGCGGCTGCGGCTGACTTGCTCGAAGCTCACTGGTTCCTGCGGACTGCGCTGCGACGAACGGCAGCGCATCCACGACTGGATCACCGCTTCGCCCACCAGTCCCGATGGCCGCGCTCCTTCGTCAAAGAACTGCTGACGCGCCAGCGAGGTGCGCTGCTCTGGCGTGTGAAAGAAGAGTTGGCGCGGCGTGTTCGGCTGGCCAGGCAACGGCGTGGGCATGGCGTGTGTCCTCGGGCAGAGAGCGGTCAACAGTATCCCGTTCATCTGCCGCGGAACGATACGGGTAAGCCCGGTGTTCCACACCGGAACACTTCGGCGTCAGGGAAATCCCGAGGATGAAACCGGGTGGCGAGAGGAGGAACATGTGTCTGTCCATCGGTTGGGCGCGCTGGCCGCGCGCGACCGAGTGGGCGCCCCACAACAGGCCTGCCCGAAGCAGGTTGCACAGGAGACACGATGAACACCATACCCCTGGCCCGTCTCGGGTGGCGAGCGACCGCCGGCCTGCTCGCTTCCCTGGCACTGACTGCAAACGCCTTCGCCCAGGGGCCCGCCAAGGGCTCGCCAGCACACATCACCGCCGCCATCAACCAGGTCAACGCTGCGTTCATGAAGAACAACGCGCAGCAGACCGCCGACTGGCCCAGCTACGGCCTGGATTACGCCGAGACACGCCACTCCAAGCTCAACCAGATCACCACCTCCAACGTGAAGGAGCTGGGGCTGGTGTGGTCGTACAACCTCGAATCCAAGCGCGGTGTGGAGGCCACCCCGCTGGTGGTCGACGGCATCATGTACGTCACGGCGTCCTGGAGCGTGGTGCACGCGGTGAACGTGCGCACCGGCCAGCGCATCTGGACCTACGACCCGAAGGTTCCGCGCGAAGCCGGTTTCAAGGGCTGCTGCGACGTCGTCAACCGTGGCGTGGCGCTGCACGAAGGCAAGGTGTTCGTGGCTTCGTACGACGGGCGACTGATCGCACTCGACGCGGCCACCGGCAAGGTCGCCTGGGAAAAAGACACCATCATCGACCGCAAGTTCAGCTACACCATCACCGGCGCGCCGCGCGTGTTCAAGGGCAACGTGATCATCGGCAACGGTGGTGCCGAGTACGGCGTGCGCGGCTACATCACCGCCTACGACGCGAAGACGGGTGCGCAGAAGTGGCGCTGGTTCACCGTGCCTGGCGACCCGAGCAAGCCGTTTGAAGACGAGTCCATGGCCAAGGCCGCCAAGACCTGGGACCCGGCCGGCAAGTGGTGGGAAGCCGGTGGCGGTGGCACAGCCTGGGACACCATGGCCTTCGATCCCGAGCTCAACCTGATGTATGTCGGCACCGGCAACGGTTCGCCCTGGCAGCGCGACAAGCGCAGCCCCGCTGGCGGCGACAACCTGTACCTCGCGTCCATCGTGGCGCTCAACCCGGACACCGGCAAGTACGTCTGGCACTACCAGCAGACCCCCGGCGACAACTGGGACTACACCTCCACGCAGCCGATGATCCTGGCCGACCTGACGCTGGAAGGCAAACCGCGCAAGGTGATCCTGCACGCACCCAAGAACGGTTTCTTCTTCGTGATCGACCGCGTGACCGGCCAGTTCATCTCGGCCAAGAACTTCGTTGATGTGAACTGGGCCAGCGGCTACGACAAGAACGGCCGCCCGATCGAGACCGCCATTGCGCGCGCCGGTGATCGCCCGCGTGAAATCATCCCGAGCGCCTTCGGTGCGCGCAACTGGCATTCGATGTCGTTCAACCCGGCCACCGGCCTGGTGTACATGCCAGTGCAGGGCGTGCCGCTGACGCTGATGGACAACAAGAACTGGAAGTTCAACGCCGACCGCCCCGGCGAGCCGCACAGCGGCATGGGCTGGAACCTCGGCAAGTTTGCCAACGTGGAACCGCCCACCAGCAAGCCGTTTGGCCGCCTGGTCGCCTGGGACCCGGTGAAGCAGCAGGCCGCCTGGACCAAGGAACAGATCTCGCCATGGAACGGCGGCACGCTGACCACCGCCGGCAACCTGGTGTTCCAGGGCACGGCCGACGGCCGTTTCATTGCCTACAACGCCACCACCGGCGAGCAGCTGTGGGAAGCCCCCACCGGCACCGGCGTGATCGCCGCACCATCGACCTACATGGTGGACGGCAAGCAATACGTGTCGATCGCGGTGGGCTGGGGCGGTGTGTACGGCCTGGCCCAGCGCGCCACCGACCGCCAGGGCCCGGGCACGGTCTACACCTTTGCCGTGGGTGGCAAGGCGCAGCCACCGGCCTTCGTGAAGTACCAGATGGACAAGCTGGTGGCGGGGGTGAAGTACGACCCGGCCCATGTGCATCCCCAACCTGGGCTACATGGACTCGGCCTTCATCGAGAACCTGGACAAGTTCGTCTTCAAGGGCCCGGCCACCGAGCGCGGCATGCCGGACTTCACGGGCAAGCTGAGCATGGACGACGTGCAGAAGATCAAGGCCTTCATTCAAGGCACGGCCGACGCGATCCGCCCCAAGAACTAGCCACACCCGCCGCACCAACGCCCGACGCCACCTCTGGGTGGGTCGGGCTTTTTTGTTCGGTCAGCCCTTGGCGCGCTGGAGCATCAGCTCGGTATTGGCCTTGCGGGCATCGTTCACGGCCTGCACCGTTGGGCGCTCGCCCAGGCGCTTGAGGTAGTCGCGCACCGGCAGATCGGCCAGGCAATCGCGGCCG
>JALOSH010000413.1 GCA_025458545.1 Hydrogenophaga sp. | reverse complement strand
TTCGACATGGACGTGCACGCCATCCACCAGGGCTACCTGCGCGGCTTCCGTCATGCGGGCGGCACGCTGGTGTGCGATGCCGAGGTGGTGGCCATCGAACGCCTGGACGGACTCTGGCAGGCGCGCACCGCAGCGGGAACGACTCACGCCGCGCCGGTGCTGATCAACGCCGCGGGCGCCTGGTGCGACGTGGTCGCGCAACTTGCGGGCGTGGCGCCCATCGGCCTGACGCCGAAGCGCCGCACCGCCTTCACCTTTGCGGCACCCACCGACGGGGACACCAGGCGCTGGCCGCTGCTGCTGGCGGGCGACGAGAGCTTCTACATGAAGCCCGACGCGGGCGCCCTGCTCGCCTCGCCCATCAACGCCGACCCAACCCACCCGCAAGATGTGCAACCCGAAGAGCTGGACATTGCGCTGGGCCTGCACGCCATCGAGACATGGACCACGCTGCAACCCCACCCCACTCACACCTGGGCCGGGTTGCGGTCTTTCGTGGCCGATGGCGATCTGGTGGGCGGCTTTGATGGGACCGCTGAAGGCTTCTTCTGGTGCGCCGCGCAGGGCGGCTACGGCATCCAGACCAGCGCGGCCATGGGCGAGGCTTGCGCAGCGCTGGCGCGCGGGTTACCGCTGCCGGCGCGCATCAGCGATTGCGGATTGACGGCGGCCATGCTCTCGCCCACGCGGGCCACGCTGAAAGGTTGAACCTCAACCCATCGAGTGCAGTCCGACGCGGTTGCCCTCGGTGTCGACGAAGTGGGCGAAGCACCCGAAGCCGTTGCCGATCTCCGTCTTGGGCGCAGTCACCTGGCCGCCTGCGGGTTCCACCCGCGCCAACATCACGGCCAGATCGTCACCGCCGTTGAGGTAGACCAGGGAGCCGCTCTGTGACGGCGCGGTGCCGTCGCCATGCACGATGGCGCCGCCCACCGCGTCAGGGCTGCTGGACAGGAAACCCATGGTGGCCGGTCCCATCGTCATGACTTCGATGGGGTGGCCGAGCACAGCCTCGTAAAACGCCTTGGCGCGAGCGAAGTCGGTGACGGGAATTTCAAACCAGCTGATGACGTGGGGACTCGCGGACATCGTGATCTCCTTGAACAAACACGGTCGACACTGTGCCGGGCGACCGCCGAGCGGTCAACCCGGTTCACTGCCCGCCAGCGATGAGCCAACCCAGCAACACCAGGCACACCAACAACGCCAGGAACACAGTCGTCGCATTGAGTACACGCGGTCGGGGCGGCGACACGCCCGGCGCTGTCGGCGGGCGAGGCACGCCCATCGCGACCAGCTTCTCTTCCACCGACACCAACCCCATCTGCCGCGCGGCCTGCAAAGGCGTCGCGGCATCGAACTCGGACGGCAGGGCGGGGTTGGCACCATGGTCGAGCAGGTACAAGGCCACCGCCTCCTGCCGGGCCAGGATGGCTGCGACCAAGGGTGTAGACAGGAACTCCGGGTGCGCGTAGTTCACATCGACGCCCGATTTCACGTGGTACTCCACCAGCGGCAGGTTGCCCTCGCAACCCGCGTTGAACATCTCTTTCCAGTCACCGCCCGACATACGACTCCTTGTTCAACAGTGTTGGTCCTGACCTGCACCCACAGCCGACCCGCCGGACAAAGTGTCGCCGGTTCAAAGTCGGTCGCCGTGGGCGGCTTTGCAAAAGCGTGAGCCTGCCATCGAAGCCCCTGCGGCACACTCATGGCCAACATGGCCACCACCGATCCGGACCTCATCGTCGCCCGCCCCGAAGGCCTCTACTGCCCGGCGGGCGACTTCTTCATCGACCCCTGGCGGCCGGTGGAGCGGGCCGTGATCACGCACGGGCACTCAGACCACGCGCGCTGGGGCCATGCCCACTACCTCGCCCACACGCTCAGCGCGGGCACGCTGCGCCAGCGTCTGGGGGCAGACATCGCGCTGCAGACGCTGGACTATGGCGAGGCGATCGAACACCACGGCGTGCGCCTGTCGCTGCACCCGGCCGGGCACGTGCTGGGCTCGGCGCAAGTGCGGCTGGAGCATGGCGGTCGGGTCTGGGTCGCGTCGGGCGACTACAAGACCGAGGCCGACGGCACCTGTGCGCCGTTCGAGCCGGTGCGCTGCGACACCTTCATCACCGAATCCACCTTCGGCCTCCCGGTCTACCGCTGGCCCACGCAGACGGTGCTGTTCGACGAGATCAACGCCTGGTGGCGGCGCAACGCCGACGAGGGCCGAGCCTCGGTGCTGCTGTGCTACGCCTTCGGCAAGGCGCAGCGGCTGCTGCATGGGGTGGACGCCAGCATCGGCCCCATCGTCGTACACGGCGCGGTGGAACCGCTGAACGCGGTGTACCGGGCGGCGGGCGTGGCCTTGCCGTCCACGCACCGCGTGACCGAACTGGACAAGACCGCGCTGCAGCGCGCGCTGGTGCTCGCCCCGCCCTCGGCCCAGGGCACGCCGTGGATGAAGCGCTTCGGCGCCGATGCGGTGGACGCCTTCGCCAGCGGCTGGATGCTGGTGCGCGGCACGCGCAAACGGCGCGGGGTGGACCGGGGCTTCGTCATGTCCGACCACGCGGACTGGCCGGGGCTGATGAGCGCGATCAAAGCCACCGGCGCCGAGCACATCCGCGTGACGCACGGCAGCGTG
>JALOSH010000047.1 GCA_025458545.1 Hydrogenophaga sp. | reverse complement strand
TCCAGCTCGGGCGACCACACGGCCACCGTGCCCACGCCGGGCACCACCGCCACGATGCCGCCGCCCACGCCGGTTTTCACCGGCAGGCCGATGCGGTAGGCGAAGTCGCCCGCCGCGTCGTAGGCGCCGCAGGTGAGCAGCAGGGCGTTCACGCGGCGTGTGTCGTCGGCGCTCAAGAACTGTTCGTCCGGCTCGCCGCGGCGGCCGAGGTCGCGCCCGTTGTTGGCGAGAAACATGGTGGCCTGCGCGAGCTGGGCGCAGCTCATTTCGGTGGCGCACTGGCGGCAGTAGTTGTCGAGCACCAGCCCGGGCTCGTTGTGGAAGTTGCCGTGGCTCTTCATGAAATAGGCCATGGCCATGTTGCGGTGCGCGGTGTCGCGCTCGCTCTGGGCGATGCGCGGGTTCCAGTGCAGCGCGGGGTCGTCCACCAGGCGGCGCAGGGCGCCGAGCAGGGCGTAGTCGAGGTGGGCGTAGCGGCTGGTCAAGATGTCGGTGATGACCAGCGCTCCGGCGTTGATGAACGGGTTGCGCGGGATGCCGTTTTCGGTTTCGAGCTGCACGATGGAGTTGAAGGCCGCGCCCGAAGGCTCGCGCCCCACGCGCTGCCAGAGGTCGTCGCCCACCAGCTTGAGCGCGAGCACGAAAGTGAAGAGCTTGGTGATGCTTTGCAGCGAGAACGCGGTGTGCGCGTCGCCCACGGTGTGGCTTTCGCCGCTGCACAGCGCCACCGCCATGCCGAACTGGCGCGGCGCCACCTCTCCCAGCGCGGGGATGTAGTCGGCCACACGGCCCTGGCCATACAGGGCCTGGGCTTCGGTGTGGATCTGTTCCAGCAGGGCGGGCAGCGGGGTGGTGGAAGGGGGCGAGGCGGTCATGCCGGATTCTAGGAAGCGCGGCGTCGGCTTTATGTGCAGCGCGGTGCCGCTGATGCGGTACGCGCATGAAGCGGGCGCTGGCGTGCAAAAAACCTCGGATGTGGCGCCCGCCAACCGACGAGGGGCTCCGGTACCCGGCCCAGCGGCAGGGGTTTTCCGATATGGTTGTGGGCCATCAAGGGACGCTCAAGAAAGCAGGCACCACATGAACAAAGACAGCGCAGACACCATGGTGATGGACGAAACCCAGTGGCAGGCCACCCATGTGGACGATGTGTTCTTGCCCAGCGTGCGGGTGCAGCTGACCTGGAAAGATGTGGAGGCCGCCGTGGAGCGCGGCGCGGTGGTGCCGCAGCAGGCCCACGCGCTGTGGGCGGGCTGGGCTTCACCCACCAGTGGCTTGCGGGTGGGCGCCGGTGGTGTGGCCCCGGCCTATGAGACCACGGTGATGGACGATCACGCCGAGCCTGAGCCCATGCCCGAAACACCGGGGCCCATGCAGCGCCACGGCATCGGGCTGATCGTGGGCCTGGTCATGGGCGCCGGCGCGGCCTGGCTGTCGATGGGCGGCTGAACCGCCGCCGGTTCCGCCCTTCTGCAAGACACCCAAAAGCCGCTCGAATTGAGCGGCTTTTTGCTGGGCGGCTCAACGAGCGTCACTGCCCGAAGCGCGGGCCGTCTTTCAAAAAGACTTCTTCTTCCGGTGTGCTGGCGCGGCCCAGGGCGGCGTTGCGGTGCGGAAAACGCCCGAAGCGTTCGACGATGTCGAGGTGCTGCCGGGCCGAACGGAGGTTGCCGTCCAGCGCGCGTTGCACATCGGCCGGGCTGCCACGGTGCAGCTCGGTGAGACGCGCCAGGCATTCGTGTTGCAGGGCCAGGTTTTCGGCGTGCATCAGCGGCATGCAGAGGAACAAGCGGCCGATGCGGGGGAGTTCAGCGTCTTGCGCCCCAGCAAGGGTGTGCAGCACCAGCTGCTGCGCGCGGGCGTCGCCAGCAAAGGCGCGGGCGGTGCCCCGGTGCACGTTGCGGGTGAACTGGTCGAGCAACAAGACCAGCGCCAGGCGCGAGCCCAACGGTGTTTCCCATTCGGTGAGACCGCCGTCGATGGCGCTGTTCACCAGCGGGCCGAAGCGGGTGGTGATCTGCGCGTCGAGATCGGGGCCGCCGCCAAACCACAGCGCGCTGCGGTCGGTCTCGGGCCAGTCGCGCTGCAGGCGGGCATCGCCAAACCAGAAGTCCAGCACATCGGCAGGGGTGGGGAGCGGGACGGGCATGGTGGTGGTGATCGTGGTGATGGGTGAGCGGTTACGTCTGGCAACGCCTTTGACCGTGCGTGCAGAACAGGATAGCGCGCCTTTTTCTGTAATAGGGCCACGGCGTCCACCGCGGCCGCCGACAACCGGAGCAACCAAGATGAACATCATGACTTACCGAACCGCACTGGCCCGCAGCTCGGCCTGGGCCCGGGGCCTGACGCTCGCCACCCTGGCGGCCGGGGGCTGGGCGCTGTCTGCCGGTCAGGTGCACGCCAGGGGCGGCAACGACGTGTACTGGTCGATCGGGGTGCAGCAGCCTGGCATTTCGGTGGGGGTGTCCAATGCACCGCCGCCGCGCCCGGTGATCATCCACCAGCCTGCACCGGTGGTGATCCACCAGCCTTACCCCTATGTGCGGCCAGTGGTGGTGCACCAGCCCTATCCATATGTCCGGCCGGTGGTGGTGTATCCGCGCCCGGTGTACCACTCGGGCTGGGACCATGGCCCGCGCTGGGACGACCGCAAAGACCGCAAGCGCTGGAAGAAGCACCACCGCCAGTACCACGACCGTGACGACGATGACCGCTACGAACGCCACGACCGCGACGACCGGCGCTGGGACGACCGCCGCCGCTGAGCGCCCGGCGCCGGGTAGGCGCTACATCGCTCGAAAGCGCTGGGCGTAGAGCCGACTGACCGGCCAGGTCTCGGCGAGGCCGCGCAGATGCAAGCTGAGCTTGCCGGCCTCGTCGCGGTGCACGCTGTGGATGGCACTGGCGCGCACCACGGTGCCGCGGTGCACCTGCCAGAAGACGCTGGTATCCAGCTGCGGCAACAGCTCTTTGAGCGGGGTGCGGATCAGCACCTCGCCGTCGGCGGTGATCACGCGCAAGTATTTGTCGGCGGCTTCGAACACCAGCACGGTGTCCACCGGCACCATGCGGATCTGGCTGCCGACGCTGGCCTGGATCACGCGCAGCGGCTCGGCCGCCAGCCCGGCAGCCGGTGAGAGCAGGGCGCGCAACTGGTCGAGCGTCGCGTCCAGGCTTGCGGCGGCCGGAGCCCCGGCGCGCTGCGCCAGCAGGGCTTGCACCCGTTCCACGGTGCGGGCCAACCGGTCCGGTTGCACCGGCTTGAGCAGGTAGTCCACCGCCTGCGCTTCAAAGGCTTGCACGGCGTACTGGTCGTAAGCGGTGACGAACACCAGCGCGGGGAACGGTGTGCCGTCCGGCCACGCATCGGCGAGTTCTTCGGCGGCTTCCAGCCCGCTCTGCCCCGGCATGCGGATGTCCATGAACAACACCTGTGGCTTGAGCAGCAGCGCCTGCGCCACCGCAGCGGCGCCATGGCCCACGCTGGCCACGATCTGCAGTTGCGGCCATGCGCGCGCCAGCTCGGCCTGCAGGGCGGCGGCGAGCAGGGGTTCGTCTTCGGCGATCAGGGCGGTGGCGTTCATGTTCACGGGGCGTTCTGGAGCGGCAGCCGGATGCGCACGGTGGTGCCCTGGCCGAGCGCCGACTGCACATCGACCCGCCCGCCGGGCAAGCTGGCCACGCGCTCGCGCACCTGGGCCAGGCCAAAGCCGCTGCCGCCGGGTGCAGCGCCGGGGTTCATGCCCACGCCGGTGTCGATCACTTCCAGGATCAGCGACGAGCCTTCGGCGCTCGCGCTCACCGTGATGCGGCCGCCGTCGAGCTGCGGTTCCAGTCCGTGCCGGATCGCGTTCTCCACCAGCGGCTGCAGCAGCAGCGGAGGCACCGCTTGTGCCGCGAGCGTCTCGGGTACATCCAGCGAGTAGCGCAGGCGTGGCCCCATGCGCACCGCCATGAGTTCCAGGTAGTCGCGCAGACGGGCGAATTCGTCGCTCAGCGTGTGGCTGCCGGTGGAGCCGTCCGTGCGCGAGGCGCGCAGTGTGGCGCGCAGGTAGTCGTTGAGCCGGTCGAGCATGCCGATGGCACGCGGTGGGTCGGTGGCGATCAGCGCGCGCAGGTTGGCCAGGGTGTTGAAGAGCATGTGCGGTTCGAGCTGGGTTTCCAGCAGTTTGAGCCGCGCCTCGGTGGCCTGGCGTTCAAGCGCATGGGCTCTTTCGCGGTGGTAGAAAAAAAAGAGAAATCCCGCGCTGATGGCAATCGATCCCAGCAAGAAGCCCCAGAAGCGTTGCGGCGCAAGCCACAGGAGTTCCCAGGTGGAACGCCCGCTGTGGGCGTCACCGATCAGCGTGCCGACGGCATAGCCGACCGCGATGCTCAGCGCCATGTGTATCCCGGTCTTCCAGGAGTTCACCCAGTAGTGCGGTCCTCTCACTCCGAGCGACCGGTGCATGGCGATGCGCAGCGGATCGCTCAGGAACCATATACAGGTGCTGATGGCAAAGCTGTAGACCAGCGCAACGCTCAGATCCTTGCTTTGTGAGGCGGCCAGCCATTGGTAGAGGGCGATGAACAGGGCCACTGCCCACACGATGGCCAGGCGCTTGCGCAGGCCGCTGCGGCTGTCGGCAGGCAGCCAGCGCAGCCACCAGGGGCCGGTGTCGAGGGTCATGGCAGGGGCAACAGGTGTTGGCGGTGGAAGGCGACGATTTTTGCATGCGCGGCTTCGCGTTGCCGCGGGTCGAAGCCGGGCACCGGCAGACCGCCGCGCACCTGCTTGGCCGCCACGTCGCGCGCCACCGATTCGGGCCAGGGCCAGAGCACATCGAAATGGCCAGCGCCCGGCAGATCGGCCAGCAGGGTGCAGGTGCTGCAGTGGGCGAGCACATGGGACGAATGGAAACGCGGTACCAGCACCTCGTCGCGCTGCGCGCTCACCAGGCCCACCGGTATGCGAATGCGTGCCAGGCTCTCGGCGCTGAAGATCACCGCCAGCGGAACCGCCAGCGAGACAGCGGCCACGCGTGGGTCGGGCCGCGGGTCGGCTTGGTCTCGGCTGGTGGTGCGGCCGCCATGAAGGACCTTCAGTTCGGCGGGCAGGAACATGTCGGGCACGTAGCGGGCGCGGTCGTAGTTGGCTTGGCGCTGGGCCCGCGCGGCGCCGTCTTGGGCACCCTGGAAGCAAAACGATTCGTCGGCTACGGCGTTGCGGTTGCAGTGGCGGATCAGGTTGAGCATGCGCCACTGAGCGCCCGCCAGCGAGAGGCCGGTCACGCCGCCAGCCGACATGCCGTGCACGCCGACTTTTGACAGGTCCAGGCGGGTCGACCACATCGGGTCTTGGGCCAGCGCGTCGATCAGCTGGCGGACCTCTTGCGGGCGCCGTTCGAACGCCACCGGTCCGGCGTCTTGCTGGTTCTGAAAGTTGTCGCCCTGGTGGAGTGGCTGCGCCACCACAAAACCGGCCCGCACCAGGCTGGCCGCCAGAGCGTGGTCGGCGATGGCGCTGCCGCCCGTGCCGTGCGAGATGACGACCAGCCGCTGGCGCTGGTTCAGCGGCGGCGCGTTGAGCGCCACGTCGATGCTGAAGGGGCCGAAGCTGTGGGTGCTGGACGCGGTCTGGGTCGGATAGACCAGGGTCACGGGCAGGGCGCCGGCACGCCATTCGGTCATGCCGACCTGGGCTTGTGCGGCGGTGCTGGCGCCCAGGGTGAGCGTGGCGGCGGTCATGATGGTCAACAGGGATTGGCGTTTCATGGAAGGTGGTCTCTGTTTCAGCGGTTTTGCAGGCGCTGGCGCTCTTGGTCCAGCATGCGGTTTCGGATGGCTCCGCCGGTGGGGCGCAGCCACACCACAGCGCCGTGGGCCAGCAGGCCGATGACCCAGCCACCGGTGGGCAGGCCCAGCCAGCCGCCCGGTTTGTCTGCCAGCAGCAGGACCACATTGACCAGCACAAACACCGTGGCATGGATCAGCCAGCCCAGGCGCATGCCCACGTTGCGGCGGGCCTGGCGTTCGAGTTCGGGTGACAGCGGGGTGGTGGCGCGGGTGAGGGTGTCGGTGTGCATGTGAGGCTCCTTGATGGATGGAAGGGTGTGTGGGTAGGATCAGAGCAGGCCGAACCACTGGCCCCAGACCAGCTGGCCAAGGGTGCGTGAGGGCAGCAAGGTGAAGGCGCCAGCGGTCACGCAGGCGCCGAAGTACAGGGACAGCATGGCTTTGCGGTGACCGACGATGTTGCCGTTCAGCAGGTGGCGGAACGCGATGAACAAAGCGCCCAGCGTGTACGGCACAAACAGGTGGATGGGCGTGTAGCCGCCGATGTTGGGGAGGTTGAAGTCGCGGATGAACAGGGCCGAGACGGCGCTCGCCAGCATGAAGGTGACCCAGGCGTAACCGGCGGCGCGGTGCAGCCGTGCGCGGGCGGGGCGCCCGGTGGCATGACCGCGGCGGGCCCACAGCGCCACCGGGCCCACGGCCAGGGCGGCGAGCGCGGCGCTCAGGTGGATGGCGATGACGGGCGTGAGTTGCATGGTGGGCTCCGGTGGGTGGCGGCTGGAGTGCACTGTGCCCATCGGTTCGCCGCGCCACCAGCGGCTTGCGACCATCTGTGCGCCGGGTGGCGCGAAACGCCGCCCACGCGGCGCGAAATGCGTGCGGTTCCTACAATGAATGTCTCACGATCCACCCGGGGAGTTCCCATGCACGCCAAGCCGTTTGCCATCCACCGCCGTTCGGTGCTCGCGCTCACCGGGCTCGCCGCCCTGGGGCTCGCCGGTTGCGCCGCACTGCAACCGGCACCGCGCACCGTGGGGATATCGCAAGCGAAACTGCTGGAGTTGATCGCGGGGCAGTTCCCGTTCAACAACCGCTATCTGGAGCTGTTCGATGTGTCGCTGGCTTCGCCCCGGCTGCGCCTGATCCCGGCGGAAAACCGCATCGGGACCGAACTGGGCTACTCCATCGGCGCCAGCCTGCTGGGTTCGCGCACCTACCAGGGCACTTTGAACCTGAGCTATGGCCTGCGCTTCGAGCCCAGCGATGGCACGGTTCGCCTGAGCCAGGTGCGGGTGGAGGACTTCGAGGTGCCCGGTGTGCCACCGGCTTTTGCCTCGCGCGCCAACCGGCTGGGTGGCCTGCTGGCGGAAAACCTGTTGAAGGACTTTGTGGTGCACCGCCTCAAGCCCGAAGACCTACAGGCCGCCAAAGGCTGGGGCTACCAGCCCGGGGCTTTGACGGTGGTGCCCGGTGGTTTGCAGCTGCAGCTCAACCCGGTGCAGCGCTGACCCTCGCCTAGCAACCGGCGTTCAGGCTGTGCGGTTATCGGCTGGGTCTGGGCCTGCCGAGAGCGTGAAGCGGAAGGTGGCGCCCTGGCCCGGGGCTGACTGGGCGCCCAGCGCGCCGCCGTGCCGCAGCACGATGCGCCGCGCGGTGGCCAGACCAATGCCCAGCCCGCCGAATTCGTGCGGCTGGTGCAGGCGCTGAAACGGCTGGAACAGCTTGTCCGACCGCGCCATGTCAAAGCCCGCGCCGTTGTCGCTCACGCAGAATTGTTGCTGTCCATCCACCTCCCGCGCGAAGAAGCGGATCTGAGCCTGTGGCGTGCCGGTGGTGTATTTCCAGGCGTTGTGCAGCAGGTTCTGCAGCAGGGCGTCGACCAGCGGCGGGTCGGCCAGCACCTGCAGATCGGCCTCCACGCTCCAGTCGACCTGGCGGTCCGGTTCGTCGGCGGCCAGCTCTTCGAGCAGGCGGGTGGCCACGGCACTCAGGTTGACCGGGTAGCGCTGCACCTCGCCGCGCGCGTACTGCGAGAGCTGCAGCAGGCCATCGATCAGCAGGCCCATCTTGCGGCTGGCGCTTTTGATGCGCTCCACATGCAGGCGGCTGGCGTCGCCGAGCGTGGGGTTGTCTTCTTCGAGCGCCTGGGCAAAGCCGTTGATGATGCGCAGCGGTGAGCGCAGGTCGTGCGCCACCGCGTACGAATAGCTCTCCAGTTCGTCGTAGGCCTCCTTGAGCTCGCGCGTGCGCTCCTGGATGCGCTGCTCCAGCGAGGCGTTGAGGCGCATGATCTCGCGCTCGGCCAGTGTCTGCTGGGTGATGTCCTGCGTGACGCCAAAGGCACGCAGCGCGCGACCGCTGGCGTCGCGTTCGAACTCGGCGCGCACGCTGAACCAGCGGTCTTCGCCGTTGATGCGGGCTCGGTAGGCCGAGTTGTACTCGGCCAGGCCTTGCAGGGCGGCCACCCATTCGCTCCAGAGCCGCTGCTGGTCGTCCGGGTGGGTGAGGCCCAGCAGTTCTTCGCCCGAGAACTCGGCGCTCGGCAGGCCCAGGCGCAGGTGAGAGCCGCTCAGTGCGCGGATGCGTTGCAGGGCAAGGTCGGCCTCCCAGCTGGCAAAACCGGCGAGCGTCTGGGCCTGCTGCATCAGGCGCTGGCTGGTGCGCAGCGCGTTTTCGGTGGCCTTCACACTGGAGATGTCCTGCACGACAGAGATGAAGTAGTCCGGGCTGCCGTCGGCCTGGCGCACCAGGGCCACGGTGAGCTGCGCCCAGACGGTGTGGCCGTCCTTGTGCAGGTAGCGCTTTTCCAGCGCGTAGCTGGAGCGCTGGCCTGCCAGCGTCTGCTCGACCAGGGTGACGTCCGGTTCCACATCGTCCGGATGGGTGATCCGCTGGAAATCGAGTTGCAGCAGTTCGGCCTCGCTGTACCCCACCATCCGACAGAAGGTCTGGTTGACCCGCATCAGGCGGCCGTTGAGGGCCACGTGCGAGATGCCCGCAGCCGCGTGTTCGAAGGTGGCCAGGAACTGTTGCTGGCTGGCCTGCGCAAGTTCGGAGGCCGCCACCAGGTGGCGGTTTCGGCGCTGCATCATCCAGATGGCGCTCACCACCACCAGCTGGGTCAAGAAATGCCAGAGGTTGAGCCAGAAGGCTTCGCCCGGGTCGTCGAACGCGAGCGATCCGTAGGGCTTGATCATGAAGAAGCTGATCACCACCATGCCCAGCAGCGTGCTCAGCATGCCGGCGGCGAAGCCACCGTACAGCGCTGCCAGCGCGACCGCCAGCGACAAGGTGATGAAACGCCCGCCCGACTCCGCCGGCGCCAGCGCCATGCGCAGCCAGGCCGCCAACAGCGTGAGCACGATGGCCACCCCAAACCGCCGCCAGGCGCTCTGGGTGTCGGGCTCCCATTCCAGCAGCGCCTGCCACAGGCGCGCCAGCAGGCGTGGTTGGGGGGCGGTGTGGCTCATGGGCCGGACATGGGGGCCAGTGTTCGGGCGTTGGAGGCGCCAGGGTGTTCCAGTTGCGTGATCGCTCAGCCGTTACCGGCGCCACCATTGTGCAGGGCCTTGAGGGCGGCCTCAATCGCGGCAGCGGTTTCTTGTGGGCGCTCCATGGGAAACAGGTGGCTGCCTTCGACCATGCACAAACGCCCGGGATGGTCTTTGCCCACGAGTTTGTGGGTCATGGACATGCCGACCTGTTTCATCTCCGACGAGTCGGTGCCTCCGATGAAGGCGGTCGGGCAGGCCAGCGGATGGCGGCGCAGCAGACGGTCCAGGTTGTGCGGCAGGGTGTTGTAGATGGCGGTTTCCACCTCGCGGTTGAACGCGAGCACCCGGCGTGTGCCCTGAGCGCTGGGCGCGTCTTGTGTCCCGTGGGCGATGTAGTCGCGCAGCACCTGCGGGTCCCAGCGGGCAAAGGCCCTTTTGTGGGCAAAGTGGTCAAAGGCGGCCTGGGCATCGGGCCAGGTGTTGCGGCGTTGGCGGCTGACCTTGCCGGGCGAGATCGAACCCACCAGCTGGGTGCGTTTGGCGAGTTCCAGCGCGCGGGCACGCCAGCCGCCCAGCACCGGCGAATCGATCAGCAACACGCCCTTGACCACCAGCCAGGCGCCCTGGCCGTGGCGCTCGATCTCGGGCGCGGCGAAATCGGCCAGCTGCTGCACCAGGTGCGGCCAGTTGCTGGTGACCGGGTACTTGGGATCATGTCCAAACTTTTCCACCGCCCGCACCGAAAAGCCCCGCGCACGCAGCGACTTGAACAGCACGCCGTAGGTGCTGGCCGGGAAGCTGTTGGCGTGCGAGAAGACGATTAAAGACATTTGGGCGATGTGTTGAGTGCAGGCCAGTCGGCGCGAAGTGTCCAACCCAGGACACCGCCGGGCCGGCTTCGCCGGACGGCCAGTGTCGCCCCCTGGGGGGTGACGCCGTAGGCGGCGCGGGGGGTTAAATCAACTTCTCTTTGGCGTTGGTGATCTTTTTCAGCGGCTGGCTGCGGGCGCTGTCGCAAATCAGCGGCACCTCGGTGTGGCTGCTGTCGCAAATCAGCGGCACCTCGGTGTGGCTGCCGTCCCAGGTCGGGTCTTCGATGCTGTCGAACACCTCGCGCAGCTTTTGGCCCCAGGTGCTGTGCACCATGCGGAAGTACGGGTTGTTTTCGTCGATGCAGGTGATGCGGTCGGTCTGCAGCTGGTTGGCCTCGTAGACCGCCATGTCCAGCGGCAGGCCCACCGAGAGGTTGGACTTGAGGGTGCTGTCCATCGACACCAGCACGCACTTGGCCGCTTCGTCCAGCGGTGTGGCGGGCGTGATCACGCGGTCCAGCACCGGCTTGCCGTACTTCGATTCGCCGATCTGGAAGAACGGCGTCTCGGCCGTGGCCTCGATGAAGTTGCCGGCCGAATAGACCTGGAACAGCCGCATGCCTTCACCTTCAATCTGGCCGCCGAAGATCATCGACACATTGAAGTCCACGCCAGCGCGCTTGAGCGACTCGCCGTCGCGGTCGTACACATGGCGCACCGCCGCGCCCAGCACGCGGGTGGCGTCGAACATGCTCCTGGCGTTCCAGATCGTGATCGGTTCGCCGCCGTCGTGGTCCACGATCTGTTCGACCTGCAGGATCTCGCGGATGGACTGCGAGATGCTCAGGTTGCCGGCCGACAGCAGGCACATGAAGCGCTCGCCCGGCTTCTCGTAGACGATCATCTTGCGGAAGGTGCTGATCTGGTCCAGGCCCGCGTTGGTGCGCGAGTCGGACAAAAACACAAGCCCGGCGTTGAGCTTGACGGCGACGCAATAAGTCATTGTTGTTGGCTGAGTTTTTTGAGTTGGTAGAGCTGGTCCAGCGCTTCGCGCGGGCTCAGGGTGTCGGGGTCGATGGCCTGCAACGCGCTCTGCAAGGGATGGGTTTCGGGTTCGGCGCTCGGCGGCGGTGGTGCAAACAGGTCGACCTGGTGGCGGCTCTGTTCGCTCTGGCTTTCCAGCGCGGACAGTGCATGGCGCGCGTGCTGCACCACCGAGGCGGGCACACCGGCCAGTCTAGCGACTTGCAAGCCATAACTGCGGCTGGCCGGGCCGGGCTCGATCTGGTGCAAAAACACGATGCCACCCTTGCCCCCGCCTTCGACCGCGCTCACGTGCACATTCACCGCAGGGCCAGCGCGAGGCCGTCGAAGGTGGAGGTGCCGCGGCCGATCTCGTCCATCAGCACCAGACTTTGCGGGGTTGCTGCGTTCAGGATCTGTGCGGCCTCGGTCATCTCGACCATGAAGGTGGACTGCGCGTTGGCCAGGTCGTCGGCGGCGCCGATGCGGGTGTGGATGGCGTCGATCGGGCCGAGGCGGCAGGCCTGGGCCGGCACGTGGCTGCCCATGCTGGCGAGCAGCGCGATCACCGCCACCTGGCGCATGTAGGTGCTCTTGCCGCCCATGTTGGGGCCGGTGATGACCTGCATGCGCTGCTTTGGACCCATCACCGTGTCGTTGGCGATGAAGCTGCCACCTGTGGTTTCGTTGAGCCGCGCTTCCACCACCGGGTGGCGTCCAGCGCGGATCTCGATGCAGGGCTCGGCCACGAACTGCGGCGCGACCCAGTTGAGCGTGAGCGAACGCTCGGTCAGGGCGCACAGCGCGTCCAGCGCGGCCAGCGCGCGCGCCAGGCGGGTCAGCGGGTCGATGAACGCTTGCAGTTGATCGAGCAATTGCTCAAACAAGAACTTCTCGCGCGCCGTCTTCAAAGGCCTTGAGTTCGGGCGTGATGAAGCGCTCGGCATTCTTCAGCGTCTGGCGGCGGCGGTAGTCGTCCGGCACCTTGTCCACCTGGCCCTGCGTGACCTCGATGTAGAAACCGTGCACCTTGTTGAACTGCACCCGCAGGTTGGCGATGCCGGTGCGGGCGCGCTCCCGGGTTTCGAGGTCGATGAGAAACCCGTCGCAGTTGGTCTGGATGCCGCGCAGCTCGTCGAGGTCGGCGTCGAAACCGTCGTTGATGACGCCGCCGTCGCGCACCAGCGCGGCCGGCTCGGGCAGCAGCGCGGCCCGCAGCAGCTC
>JALOSH010000046.1 GCA_025458545.1 Hydrogenophaga sp. | reverse complement strand
GTGGTGATGGCCTCCGGCACACCGCACATTCTGCTGCCCTGGGACAACGCGGTCACCTTCCAGGACCGGCTGACGGCCCACAAAGGGCCATTCGCCAGCTGGACCGCGTGGGTGGTGCCGTCCACCATGACGGCTGCCCAGGCCGCCGAGCGCGTGGGCATGAGCGAGTCGGAACTGCGCGAAGTCAACAACATTCCCCCGCGCATGCTGGTGCGCGCGGGCTCCAGCCTGCTGGTGCACCGCAGCGGCCAGCGCGATGCCGATGTGCCCCTGCACGTGGCCGACAACGGTCAGCTCAGCCTGCAACCGGAGATCATCCTCAAACGCAGCACCGTGCGAGCCCGCAAGGGCGACAATCTGACGAGCCTGGCCAGGCGCTACGGCGTGAGCGCCGTGAGTGCCGCGGGATGGAACAAGCTCGCCGTCAACGCACGCCTGAAGCCCGGTCAGCGTGTCACTCTGATGCTGCCTCAGCGCGTGGCCGTGGCCAGCGCCGAACCATCGACACGCGGCAAGCACAAAGCGTCTCGACAGGAGGCTCGCCAGAGCCCGCAAAAGGGCCTAAGAACCAGCGCCAAAGCCCCCGCCGCCAAGGCCGGTCAACCGGGCAAGGCCTCCCGGCAAGCCAAAGCTTCAAAAGCCCAGGGCAAACAGGCGATCAAGCGATCCAAAGCGCGCGACACGAAAGTCGCGCTGCAGAGCAAATCGGACAAGAAGCGCTGACCGGGTTCGGACCTTCACGCGGTCCACGGCTTCAGGCGCGGAACCGCGCCTTGGCGACACTCGCAAACGTGTTGGTGAAGGTGCGAGCCAGATTGACCCTTTGCATGGACTGCTCGTCGCCAAACTGCATCAGCATCTTCAACGCGGTCTGCGGTCCCGATGGCGGCATCAAGCCGTCGGGCGCCCACGACTCGCGGGCCCGGCTGAACGCTGCCAGGTAGAGCGCCCGGTCGCCCCGAAAGTAGCTTTCTGGCACCGTTTTGATCAGGTCCGATGGACCGGCCGTCTGCAACCACTTCAATGCGTGAACGATGCCATCGGCCATGGCCTGGCATTGGCGAGGGTTCTCATCCACGAACGCATCGGGTGCGCTCAGACACCCCGCCGGCATCGGCCCACCGAACACCTCGGCGCTGCCACGCACCGAACGCGTGTCGGCCACCAGCCGGAGTTCGCCGCCCTGCTCCAGCTGCGTGATCATGGGGTCGTCGTAACACACCGCGTCCACCTGCCCGGCGCGAAACGCCGCCACCGTGGCCGATGGTCCCGGAAACACCTGGTAGCTCACATCCTGTGGCCCGATGCCCACCCGCGTCATCAGCAAGCGCGCGACCCGGTGGCTGGCCGACCCGAGGGAGGTGATGGCGATGCGTCGGCCGCGCAGATCGCGCAGCTGCCGAAAATGCGGCAAGGTCTGCATCGACACGCCGAGTGCGATCTGCGGCGTGCGACCCTGCAACACGATGGACCGCATGGACTGACCCCGTGCCTGCAGACTGATGGTGTTGCTGTAGGGGCCAGAAACCAGTTGCGCCGACCCGCTCAAGACCGCTTGCAAGGCTTGCCCGGGATCGCTGAACTCGCGCACCTGAAGGTCCAGACCTTCCGCAGCGAAATAGCCCAGTCGCTCGGCGATGGTGAGCGGCAGGTAACAAAAAGATGCTTTGTTGTCGACCGCCACGACCACCCGCCCGAGGGTGGCGCGCGGCACTGGCGCTGCGGCGGTTTCAGCAGGCCGGGCTTGTGCAAAAGCCGCCGGCAAACCGGCGCTCAGGACCGCCGAAGCGCACCATCGACCCCAATCCCTGCGACGCCACATGACACACCCTTGATGCAACCTGTTGTTGGAAGCACAAGGCTAAGCGGAGCATGGTCGGATCGCATCGGGACGAATCCCGAGCGGGTTTTCACCGAGTGAAGTCGTGCAACGGGTCAGATGAAAAACAGAGCGATGTTCACCACCAGCGCCAGCGTCCAGATCAGGCTCCGGGCGGTGGCCAGGTCGGCCACATAGAGCATCACGTACACCACGCGCAGCACCACAAAAAGAAAGGCCAGAAGGTCCAGCCGCATCTGGTTCGCGCCAACCTGGTGCGCCACAATCACGGCCGCCATGAACAGGGGAAGCGCTTCGAAACTGTTGGCCTGCGCGGCGTTGGCTCGGGCCCGCCAATCGCCCTGGCGGGCCAGCCAGTCGCGGGGGTTGTGGTTGTCGTAGCCACCCTCTCGGCGGGGTTTGCCCAACATGCCCCACTTCGCCAGGCTCGCGCAAGCGATCGGCAGCAGGGCCGCCACCAGCAGAGACCAATAGGCCACGGTCAGTCCGGCAATCTTCATACAGGCTTTCGTTGAGGCGGCTGCGGCTCAGCGCCGATCCACCAAGGCGTGGGCAATCGTGCCCAGGTCCACGTACTCGAGCTCACTGCCGACCGGGACGCCGCGCGCCAGGCGGGTCACGTTCACGCCGCGCGGTTTGAGCGCCTGCGCGATCACGTGCGCGGTGGTTTCTCCCTCGGCGGTGAAATTGGTCGCCAGGATCACCTCGCGCACCTCGCGCGCACCATCCACCAGGGCATCGACGCGGTCAAACAGCTTCTGCAAGCCGATGTCGCGCGGGCCCACGCCGTCCAATGGACTGAGCTTACCCATCAGCACGAAGTACAGTCCTTTGTAGGCACCGGTGCGCTCCATCGCGTCCTGATCGGCGGGCGTTTCGAGCACGCACAGCTGGCTGCGGTCGCGCCGAGCGTCCAGGCAGGTCGGGCAGACCTCGTTTTCGGTGAAGGTGTTGCACTGCACGCAATGGCGCACCGACGCACACGCATGCTGCAGCGCCTGTGCCAGGTGCAGCGCACCCTCGCGGTCGTGCTGCAACAGATGGAACGCCATGCGCTGGGCCGATTTCACACCCACCCCCGGCAGGCGTTTGAGCGCTTGCACCAGCAGTTCGAGCGAATGGTTTTCGGACATTGAGTTTTTCTTTGAGTGCCCTTGACGCAGCGCGGCGTAGCGAGCGGGTGCAGGGCAAGGCGCGGGTGTCAGGTCACCGGAATGGACTTCAGGTCCATGAGGATGGTCTGAACGGGACCTGCAACGCCGCCATACGCCCGCGCAGTAGCCGTCAAAAGGGGAATTTCATGCCGCCGGGGAGGCCTGGCATCCCCGCTGTGAGCTTGCCCATTTTTTCGTTCGATGTTTCTTCGGCCTTGCGCACCGCGGCGTTGAAGGCCGCAGCCACCAGGTCTTCCAGCATGTCCTTGTCGTCGGCCAGCAGGCTGGGATCGATGGTGACGCGCTTGACGTCGTGCTTGCAGGTCATCAGGACCTTCACCAGCCCGGCGCCCGATTCGCCGGTGACTTCGATGAAAGCCAGTTCGTCCTGGGCCTTTTTCAGGTTGTCCTGCATCGCCTGGGCCTGCTTCATCAGGCCGGCGAGTTGTCCTTTGTTGAACATGGTGATCCTTGTGGTTGTGGAGAGAGGGAGAAATGAATCGAAAGCGCTCGGCCGGCCGCCCGGCGGCACCGGGGCGCTGTGTGCCTTCAGGGCGGCAACGACCCTTGCAAGGCTGGGGCGTCGGGGCGCAGGTCTGTGGCTTTGAGCGTGCCGGGCACGATTTTGCCGCCAAACTCGCGCACCATCGTTTGCACAAAGGGATCGTCACGGATGATCTGTTCGGCCTCCAACTGGCGCCGAGCGGCTTGCGCGGCCAGGCGCAGGGCCGCAGAGTCCTCCACCGGGCCGATCTCGACCACCAGCAGAACATCGTGCCCCAGGGTCTTGAGCGCAGCACCCAGGCGCTCGCGGGTGTTGCCCTGGTTGAGCGACTCCCGTTCCACACGCAACACCCAGCGGCCCACATCGCGCGCCACCAGCTGCGACTGCAGACCGAGCTCGCGCACCAGTGCGGTGATGGCGTCGGCCCTGACCAGTTGCTGGATCGCATCGAACCAGAAATCGCCCTCGGCGCTGACCAAGGGCTCGCGCAGGGCCATGGTTTCGCCCGGTTCGCGCAGGCGATCGAGTCGTGGCGCGGGCCCAGGGTCGCGCACAGGCACTGCGACCACCCGACGCGAAGTCTGCCGGTGGTCGCTGTCGGGCGGCTCGTCAAACGCCTCCACCCAGGGCGGGCCGTCGTCGACGCCGATGTCGTGCGCTGGTTCGTCGGTGCTCTGAGCGGCAGCAGGCGAAGCCTGGGGCTGGGCTGCTGCGGGCGACGGGCTGGGCGCCCGGGCCGACGACGCCGCCTGGGGGGCGGCCGTCACCGGTGCTGCCAGCGGTCGTCTCTCGGGCGCGACGACTGCGGCCACAGGCCTCTGGGGTGGCGCAGATGCCGCCTGGGCCGGTGCCACCGCGGCTTCAGCCGCCGTTTTCAGTGTTTTTTTTTCCGCCGCAGCCACCGTGGCCGAACCGCTGGGCTTGAATGCCAGCAACCGCAGCAAGACCATGGTGAGCGCTGCGTATTCGTCGGGCGCCAGCCCGAGCTCGCCGCGCCCATGCAGGCACAGGCTGTAGAGCAACAGGGTCTCGTCGGCGGGCAGCGCATGCGCAAGCCGCACGATCTCGGGCGTGTCCGGGTCATCCGACGATTGCAGCGCTTCGCGCCCTGGCACCGCCTGCAACACCGCCATGCGCTGCAGCAGGCTGGTCATTTCTTCCAGCGTCGACGCGGCGTTCAAGCCGTTGCTGCGCAGGCTGTCCACCGTGTCCACCACCACCGCGCCATCGGCCCGCGCCAGCGCGTCGATCAGGCGCAGCACGTACGAGCGGTCCACCGCGCCCAGCATCTGGCGCACCGTGGCCTCCTGCAACTGGCCACCACCAAAAGCAATGGCCTGGTCGGTCAGCGACAGGGCGTCGCGCATGGAGCCTCGTGCGGCGCGCGAGATCAGGCGCAACGCCTGCGTGTCGGCCGGCACGCTCTCGGCCTGCAGCACCTGGCCCAGGTGCTCCAGCACGGTCTCGGGCGCCATCGGCCGCAGATTGAACTGCAGGCAGCGCGACAGCACCGTCACCGGCACCTTCTGAGGATCGGTCGTGGCCAGCACAAACTTCAAGTATTCGGGCGGTTCTTCCAGCGTCTTGAGCATCGCGTTGAACGCGTGCCCGGTGAGCATGTGCACCTCGTCGATCATGAAAACCTTGAAGCGGCCCTGCACCGGCTTGTACACCGCCTGCTCCAGCAAGGCCTGCACCTCGTCCACACCGCGGTTGGAGGCGGCGTCCAGTTCGGTGTAATCGACGAAGCGGCCCGAGTCGATGTCGGTGCAAGCCTGGCAAACGCCGCAGGGCTCGGCGGTGATGCCTCCCTGCCCGTCTGCGCCCAGGCAGTTGAGCGATTTGGCCAGGATGCGGGAAACGGTGGTTTTGCCGACGCCACGCGTGCCGGTGAACAGGTAGGCGTGGTGCAAACGCTGGGTGGTGAGTGCGTTGGTCAGCGCCTGAACCACATGCGACTGCCCCACCATTTCGGTGAAATTGCGCGGGCGGTACTTGCGGGCCAGAACGACATAAGACATGGCCACGATTCTAAGGGCCGCCCTCTCGGCCTCTGGCTCGCCCAAGCATGGTGCCATCGCCTACAATCCACCCCGACGGGCCTTCCCGCATGGTGAAGCAGCCAACCGGGTCAGGTGGGGAACCAAGCAGCCCTAACTGTGGAGTCAGTGCCGGGGTCAAGGCTCGTCACCTTCTTCTCTCAATCCCCAACCAGATCAACAAACTAAGCCGAATCAAGGGCTTACTTCGTCTACGCTGTATCACTTGGCTGTGTCACTTCCCCCACTAACTGATCTGGGAAACGACATGGCACAAGTTGAGGGACTGAACCTCAGGGGCTCACGTTGGTACGTCCGCATCGTCATCCCTGATGACCTCCGTGCGGCCTTCAGCAAGGACCGCGTGAACATCGCGCCAGGTGAAATCCATGATACAAATGGAAACCATTAGCGACTGCAAGAGGGGGGACAAGGCGTGACTACAAAGAAGACTTTAGAAGTCGGGATGCTTGATCTCGATCCGATCAACCCGCGCACAAACCCAGAAGCCGACCAAACGACTGCAATGCGAAGTCTTATCGAGGTTGAGCGTGATGGCGAGAAGATATACGCGCTTGCGCAGAACATCTGCCAGATGGGAACGCTCGACCCGGGTGATAGGCTCTACACCGTCGCTTCGACAGATGATCCAGATCGCTACATTGTTCTCGATGGAAATCGGCGTCTGACAGCGCTGAGGCTTCTATCGCAGCCCGGCTTGTTGGATCGCGACGACATCGGGTTGAGTACCAGTCTTCGCCAACGATTCAAGCGGCTCCAAAAGGAATACCCTGGACGCTGGCCAACCAATGTCGATGTTGTCGTTTACGCAAACAGAGATTCGGCAGCACCCTTCATTCGACTGAGACATACCGGTGAGAATGCGGGTGCCGGTAGAAGCGCTTGGTCTGCTCTGCAGATCGCTCGTTTCGATAACTCGGGTGTCTGGCAGTGTTTGAAGCAACTCCGAGACGAGAGCGCTTTAGACCTCAGCGTGGTGAATCAGTTGGATCGCAGCGAGTTTCCTATCACCAACTTCGATAGGGTCGCTGGCACCCTAGAGTTTCAAACGCGATTTGGCATCTCTCTCGGGGTGTCCTCTTTTTCCATTACAGGACCTAAGCCTCGCGCCGTAGCCGCAATGGCACGCCTTGCGTCCGATGTCGCGAACGGTCGCGTGGATTCACGGGGGGAATTCGCAGAGGCCGCGAGGATGCCCCCCTACTTTGATGAAATCGAACAGGCGATAACACCCCCGCCTGCGCCCGCGCCGACACCTTCTCCCGCCCCAAGTCCAGGCAGTGGTGGCGGTTCTGCTGCTCCGTGGCCTTCCTCGCGCGGAACTGCCGCTAGCGCAACAGGAACTCCTGCTGCCCCCTCTCCTCCAGCGTCGCCCCCTGCGCCTCCTCCTGCATCCCCTACACCGCGAAAGCCTCGCGAAACGAAGTACCTGATTGATAAGCGCGACTTGACAACCATCACAAACGCCAAATGCCGCGCCATCGTGGATGAACTCAAAACGAAGGTACCCGTTGCGCAAGCGCCATACGCATGTGCACTACTTCTCCGCTCACTTCAGGAGATGACGGCCGAACTCTACTTGGAGGCCTATGGTCTTCCAAAGAGCAACAAGGCTGCGAACATCACCTCCGCTGCGAATCATCTACTTGGAAACTCGCATCCCACTGATCCTGCAAATCGGATGGCACTGGCAACCAGCTTCAAGACATCAAGTACCACCTACCAAGAGTTGTGCGAGGCCGCGCATAGCACCCTCAGCTCAGTGAGCACGGATCATGTGAGAACGACTTGGAAGAACTTGGGCGGCGGCATGGACCTCTTGTGGAAGCGAATTCACGCCAAGATCACCACTCCTCCGGCCTCGTAAGATGTCCTTCTCAACACCGCTGCGTTACCCTGGTGGCAAGGCCCGATTGCGGCCATATGTCGAACGCCTAATTCGCCAAAATGGTCTTTATGATGCTCACTATGTTGAACCATTCTGTGGCGGGGCTGGGATAGCCATTGAACTGCTGCTAAGTTATGTGGTCAGCAGCATCCACCTTAACGATTTTGACCGAGCGGTTTATGCTTTTTGGCACTCTGCTGTTCAACGTACCGATGACCTGTGCGATCTCATTGAGAGTACGCCATGCACGATGGAGACGTGGCATCAGCAGCGTCTTACCTACAAGTCGCGAGACACCGCCGATCTGCTTGACTTGGGCTTTGCAACGTTTTTCCTCAATCGTACAAATCGCTCAGGGATTCTTGAGGCCGGGGTTATTGGCGGGAAGAATCAAGACGGAAAGTGGAAGCTAGATGCACGATACAACCGCCTTGAACTGGTATCTCGCATTCGAGCCATAGGAGCACTTCGATCCCGTATCAAGCTATATAACTTAGATGCGAAAAAATTCTTAAACACAGTCCAGCCGACGCTACCAACAAAGTCACTTGTGTACCTCGATCCTCCGTATGTTGAGAAGGGTCCTGGGCTCTACCTCAACTCCTACACCGAGGAGGATCATAGGTCACTGGCATCTTGGGTCAGGGAGCATTTACAGGTTCCCTGGATGGTGTCGTACGATGATCACCCGCTCATTCGCGAGTGCTACGGAGAGCAAACAGAGGCCGAGATGAACTTCCCGTATAGCGCCTATGGAAATGCCAGGCGAGGAACCGAGTTGATCTACTTCTCTGAGCAACTCTCTCCGCCCGACATGAGTGGACATAGCTCGCGCTATCACCAGCCTTGGTTAGTTTTTGCTAACGGGGCTTGCGGCAACTAGCAGCTATCCGATTTTAGAATTGACCGGGAAACAAAATGCGATTAAACGCATGGACGGACATCTTCGAGAATCGTGCAGTATTAACCCTACTCAAAATCGTCGGTCTGACTTATGTAGGGTTCATGTTTGTCGCACCTGTGATCCAAGGGCGTGGCGATTGGGATTACATACAGGCAGTATGGGACAGATGGCAATCGCTGAACGTGGGTATTCTTGCGTTCGCTGCCTCTATCATAGCGCTCAGCATCAGTCGGATCAGTCAGCGCCATCAGTTACAACGTGAATTCATAAGTGCCCGCGCATTGTTACCACACGCCCTAAGTGAGCTTGCTGGGTTTTGTGACGAATGCGCGGCGTACTTCATCGAGGTTCACGATGCCTTTACTGGGTGGGACTCGTGGTTGGATTTGAAAACTCCATTAAAGCAACCACCTGAGATTCCCACTGATATCTTCCCTATATTTACGCAATGCATTCGCACTGGTGAAACGCATGTGGCGGAAACTCTAGCGCAACTGCTGTCTTCACTGCAAGTTCATCGGTCACGCATGCATGATTTGCATTTGATGCCAACCCGAAGTAGCTTGCGTACGGCAAATGCTGCAGGTTTGGCACTTGACTATCTCGTCGCACTAGCACTAATCAGGGCAAACATTGATAAGGCATTTGATTTTGCGCGAGGAGAGGGTAGTTTAGACAGCACAAAACCGAATCAAAAAGAAATTCGCACCGCATACGCCATGATGAAAGTCAACCCACTGATCATCGATCAGGTTTGGGAAAGAACGCAGCGGTTTGCAAAAGAATGACACTCCATAAATTGCTCCATCATGGGAAGATACAGGCAATTTGCCATGCCTCGCTCAATACAAGCGCAATTACAAGCTCTGAGACCATCTCGATTCCTAGACCCTCTCTCCGCTGCTACTATGGATACTCGCGGTGGCACTTCCCAGCACTTCCCACCACTTTCCAGTATCGCTTGCGGCGACAAAGAACATCGTAAGTCGTCGATTTGATTGGATTGTTTCGGTGGACGGGCGATGTCAATGCTCGTCACCTTATTCAATCCAGCGCATCCAGCAAAAGGCCGCATCAGCGGCCTTTTTCGTTGTCGAGCCTTAACCGGCCACCTCAGAAGGCGTCGATCTTCAGGTTCTGTTGCTGAACGACCTTCTTCCAGTCGTCAAAGTCGCGCTGGAGAAACTGGGCGAGCTGGGCCGAAGTGCCGGTGGCGGGTTCCAGCGCGTCCCGGGCCAGGCGTTCTTTCACGTCGGGCATCTGCACCACCTGGGCCAGCGCGGCGTTGATCTGCTGCACCACGGCATCGGGCGTGCCCTTGGGCGCCACCAGCGCAAAGTAGTTGAGCACATTGAAGTCGGGCATGCCGGCCTCCGCCATGCCGGGCACTTGCGGCAGCGCGGGGCTGCGGCCCGGGCTGGTGACGGCCAGAGCCTTGAGCTTGCCTTCGCGGATGTGGGGTGCCAGCGCCGGGATGGTGCCGGTGAGGATTTGCAGCTGACCCGAAATGGTGTCCAGCGTGGCGGGGGCGATGCCGCGGTAGGGGATGTGGGTGATGAAGGTGCGGGTGCGCGCCTTCAGCGATTCGAGCACCAGGTGGTTGACGCCGCCCACACCGGCCGAACCGTAGTTGAGCCGCCCCGGCTGCTGGCGGGCCAGGGCCACCAGCTCGGGCAAGGTGTTGACCGGCAGGTCTTTGTT
>JALOSH010000045.1 GCA_025458545.1 Hydrogenophaga sp. | reverse complement strand
GTGATGCCCGTGCTGGCCGGCGCCATCACCATGACCCTGACCGACCGCCATTTCGGCACCAGCTTCTTCAACCCTGCGGGTGGTGGTGATCCGGTGATGTACCAGCACATCTTCTGGTTCTTCGGCCACCCCGAGGTGTACATCATGATCTTGCCGGCCTTCGGCATCATCAGCCAGGTGGTCCCCGCCTTCTCGCGCAAGAAGCTCTTCGGTTACGCCTCCATGGTGTACGCCACCGGCTCCATCGCCATCCTGTCCTTTGTCGTGTGGGCTCACCACATGTTCACCACCGGCATGCCGGTGACGGGTCAGCTGTTCTTCATGTACTCGACCATGTTGATCGCCGTGCCCACGGGCGTGAAGATCTTCAACTGGATCGCGACCATGTGGAAGGGATCGATGACCTTCGAGACCCCGATGTTGTGGTCGGTGGGTTTCATCTTTGTGTTCACCATCGGTGGTTTCACAGGCTTGATCCTGTCTGTCGCACCCATCGACATCAACTTCCAGGACACCTATTACGTGGTGGCTCACTTCCACTACGTGCTGGTGGCCGGCTCCCCTACTGGCTGCCCAAGTGGACCGGCGTGATGTACAGCGAGACCCGCGGCAAGATCCACTTCTGGTGGTCGATGATCTCCTTCAACATCACCTTCTTCCCGATGCACTTCCTCGGCTTGGCGGGCATGCCGCGTCGCTACGCCGATTACCCAATGCAGTTTGCCGATTTCAACGCGATCGCATCGGTCGGTGGTTTTGCCTTCGGTTTTGCACAGGTGTACTTCTTTGTTGCCGTGATCCTCCCGGCCATGCGCGGGAAAGGCGAAAAAGCCCCGCAGAAGCCCTGGGAAGGTGCCGAGGGTCTCGAATGGGAAGTGGCTTCGCCCGCCCCGTTCCACACCTTCGAGAACCCGCCCAAGCTGGACGCCACGGCCACCAAAGTGATCGGTTGACCCGGTCCGCTTGCACCACATGGAAACCACAATGTCCACAGACCACAAAAAGCAAAACGCCCGCCTGGGTTTGATCCTTGCATCGGTGGCAGCGGTGTTTTTCCTCGGGTTTGTTGCCAAAATCTTGCTGCTCGGCGGCTGATCGGTCGAACATGGGACTTCGTCGCGAAAACTTCAAAATGGTGGGCAAGCTCTGCGTGATCACGCTGGGCATGTTCGCTTTCGGTTACGCCTTGGTGCCCATCTACCGGGCGATCTGCGAGGCGACCGGCATCAACATCCTGTCGTTGTCCGAACTCCAGGTGCCGGGTGCGAAGGCCAAGTTGCCCGCCAACACCCAGGTGGACCGCTCGCGGACCATCACGGTGGAGTTCGATGTGAACAGCCGCGGTCCCTGGTATTTCAAGCCCGCCGTGCGCAGTCTGCAGGTGCATCCGGGCGAACTCAACACCGTGATGTACGAGTTCCAGAACATCCAGAACCGGACCATGGCCGCTCAGGCCATTCCCAGCTACGCGCCCAAGCAAGCCACAGCGCACTTCAACAAGCTCGAATGTTTCTGTTTCACGCAGTACACGCTCGCGCCGGGAGAGCGCAAGGAATGGCCGGTGGCTTTTGTGATCGATCCCAGGATATCGAAGGATGTCACCACGATCACGTTGTCCTACACCTTCTTTGAGGTGGGCGGCAAAGTGCCCGCTGCGCCGCAGGATATGGCCGCTGATGCGGTCTCGATTCCGTTGCCGGTCAAGGCGGCAGGTGCCGTATGAGTCAGGTTCCCGGTCACCATCGCAAGGGTTCCTGGACCGGAACGGTCAAGGCCGTGCTCTGGGGCTTCCTGGGTGTGCGCCGACGGGCCGATTTCCACCATGACGTGGCCAAGCTCAATCCACTGCACATCTTGGCGGTGGGCTTGGTGATGGCCCTGCTGTTCGTGGCCCTGCTGATGGTCATCGTCAACTGGGTTGTGCGCTGAGTTCATAGCAGGTCACTGGTTTTTTCAACTATTCAAACAAGCGCAAGCACTTAGGAGTGAGCATGTCAGCAGCAACACCCGGCACGACGCCCTACTACTTCGTTCCGGGGCCCTCGCGGCACCCAGTGATGTCGGCCATCGGCCTGTTTTTTGTGATCCTCGGGGCCGGTCAGTGGATCAATGGCGCCACCTGGGGCATGTATTCGTTGGCCTTTGGTCTGGCGTTCTGGTTGATCGTGCTCTACCAGTGGTTCAGCGAATCGGTCGGTGAGAGCGAATCCGGCATGTACGGCCGGAAAATCGACCTGTCCTACCGGTGGAGCATGAGCTGGTTCATCTTTTCGGAGGTGATGTTCTTTGGAGCCTTCTTCACCGCGCTCTGGTGGGCGAGGTCCCATTCCGTTCCCGCATTGGGAGGTATCGAGAATGCGTTGATCTGGCCGGATTTCTCCGCCGTGTGGCCCAGCACGCAGCCGGGAGCCACTGCTTCACCGGCCGGCATCGTCGAGCCGTTTCAGACCATGGGGCCTTTCTGGCTGCCCACGATCAACACGGCTTTGTTGCTGACCTCCGGTGTGACGCTCACCATCGCTCACCACGCATTGCAGGCGGGCAACCGCAGCAAGACCATCGCGTTCATGTGGATGACCGTGATCCTGGGTCTGGTGTTCCTGTTCGTGCAGGGATACGAGTACGCGTACGCCTACTCGGCACTGAACCTCAAGCTGTCTTCCGGGATTTTTGGCTCCACCTTTTATCTGCTGACCGGTTTCCACGGCTTCCACGTCTTCGTGGGCATGCTGATGTTGTTGTTCATCACCCTGCGCCTGCAGAAAGGCCATTTTACGGCGCAGCGCCACTTCGGATTCGAAGGGGCCGCCTGGTATTGGCACTTTGTGGATGTGGTGTGGCTGGGTCTGTACGTCGTCGTTTACTGGATGTGAGCAAACCTTCTTGCTGGTGGCGCCTGGTGCGACCAGCCCAACAAAAAAGCGCCACCAGGCGCTTTTTTGTTGGCTTGCACAGGGTTTCACCGTTGAAGCGGGAGTCCGGTGGGTTGTATCCAGCCCATCTGGTAACTGATCAGCACCACCAGGAACAACAGGATGGAGAAACCAACCCGAAACGCAAGCGCTCGGGCCATGTGGTTTTTGCGCGGAGCACCGGTTTCGGTGTCGCTGGACTCGCCGCCGCGCATCATGAACACCAGCGCCGCAGCCAGGCTGCCAATGATGGCGATGAACGCCACAATCACAAGATATGTCATCTTGCAATTATCCCTTGAGTGATCCGCTGCGCCGCCCCGGTGTGGCCGTTGACCCTTGCGGGTGGTCATGAGCCCAGTTCCGCCGTCTCGGCATTTCTGGGTTGTTGTGGCTGCGACCGCCGTGACCATGGGGGTGACGGCCTCTCTGGGCTTCTGGCAGCTCGCGCGCGCGGCCGAGAAGCAGGCCCTTGAGTCCGCAATCGAAGCGCGCGGTGCGCTGCCCGCGTTGACCCAACAGGATCTGCTGTCCAGCGCTGAGCTGTCCAAAGAAATTCACCGTCCGGTGAACCTCAGCGGACACTGGGTGCAAGGCGCCAACCTGTACCTGGACAACCGTCCCATGAACGGGCGCAGCGGCTTTGTCCTGCTGACGCCGTTGCGCCTGCTGGGCAGCGAGCGTGTGGTGCTGGTGCAGCGCGGGTGGGTGCCACGCAATTTCATCGACCGCACCCAGGTGCCGGTGATCGACACCCCGACCATGGAGGTGCAGGTTCAGGGGCGCTTGGCCCCGCCACCCAGCCAGCTATTTGAACTCGGGGAAGGGGAGCCGGGTCCAATCCGGCAAAATGTCGATCTGGCGGCATTGGCCCTTGAAACGGGCCTCCCCCTGCTCGGGGGGGTATCGGTTTTGCAGACGGGTCAAGACACGCCGTCGTTGCAGCGCGATTGGCCGCGTTTTGCCGCCGACGTGCACAAGCACCATGGCTATGCGGCCCAATGGTTCGCGATGTGCGCCGTTGCCGGTGGCTTGTTCGTCTGGTTCCAAATCATCATTCCGCGCCGAAAAAAGCGCATTCCTCATGGCACAGACTCCTGATGAACCCCTGACCCTCACGGTGCACAGCCTGCCAAACCCTGGCCAGGCCGCGTCGACCGTGAACACCCGACTGGGGCGCTGGAAAATGATCGCGTTGCTGCTGGTGAGCGCGTCGCCGGTGATCGCCTCGTATTTCACCTACTACGTGATCCGGCCGGAAGGTCGCCGCAACTATGGCGAGCTGATCGATCCGCAGCGGCCTCTGCCGTCGTTCACTGCGGTGAACGCGTCGGGCCAGCCTGTGCCGTTGAACACCCTCAAAGACCAATGGCTGCTGATCAGCGTGAGCGACTCCGCCTGCGACGAGGTTTGCCAGAAGCATCTGTACCAGCAGCGCCAGCTGCGCGAAGGCATGGGCAAGGACAAAGAGCGGCTGGACTGGGTCTGGTTGCGCACCGACGCTGCGCCACTGGCTGAGCCTCTGAAGGCCGCCACCGCATCGGCCACGGTGTTGCAGGTGGAGCCCCAGGCGCTGGCGGGCTGGCTGCAGCCTGCACCCGGTCAGCAGTTGCGTGACCACCTGTACGTGGTGGACCCGATCGGCAACTGGATGATGCGATTCCCGGCCGATGCCGACCCGAAGCAGGTCAAAAGAGATCTCGACCGGCTGCTCCGTGCCTCGGCCTTCTGGGACAACCCGGGTCGTGTGGCCGCCACCGGCGGCTCCGGCGGCTGAAACGGGCTCGACCCACCATGGACACCACCCAGCCCCTTTACGACCTCGCACCGCTGGCCCGCATGATGCTGTTGGGCGTGTTGATCGCGCTCGGCCCGCTGGCCTGGGTGTGGCTGCGCAACCGCCATGCACCGCCCGCCCAGCGCCTGCGCGTGCTGACCTTGGTCACCCTGTTCCTCACTTTCGACCTGGTCTTGTTCGGAGCCTTCACCCGCCTGACCGACTCCGGCCTCGGCTGCCCCGACTGGCCGGGCTGCTACGGCAGTGTCAGCCCCATCGGTGCCCATGCCGACATCAGTGCCGCCCAGCAGGCCATGCCCACCGGCCCGGTCACCTTTTCCAAGGCCTGGATCGAGATGATCCACCGCTACCTGGCCACGGCGGTGGGTGTGCTCATCGTCGTGCTGGCCAGCGCGAGCTGGGTCGAGCGCAAGCGGCTGGCGATTTCGCACTGGTTGCCCATGGTCACGCTGGTCTGGGTGTGTCTGCAGGGTGCTTTTGGGGCGCTCACGGTGACGATGAAGCTGTTCCCGGCCATCGTCACCCTGCACCTGCTCGGCGGCATGGCCTTGCTGGCGCTGTTGCGAGCTCAGTCGGTGGGCTACGCGCTGGCCGCGCCCGGCAGCCCCGGACCGGTGCCGCTGACCTCGGGCACCCGGTGGGCGCTGGGTCTGGTGTTTGTGTTGCTCTGGATTCAGATCGCCTTGGGCGGCTGGGTCAGCACCAACTATGCGGTGTTGGCCTGCAGCGACTTTCCCACCTGCCAGGGCAGCTGGTGGCCGGTCATGGATCTGCGTGCAGGATTCTCGATCTGGCGCGAACTCGGGATGACCCCGACGGGTGAGGCGATCCCGTTCGCTGCGCTCACCGGCATTCACTACGTGCACCGGCTGAGCGCCTACGTGGTGCTGCTGGCGCTCGGCTGGCTGGCGTGGCGCCTGTGGCACGTGCCCGACATGCGTCGCACCGCACAGGCGCTGGTGTTTCTGTCGCTGTGGCAGTTCGTCAGCGGCCTGACCAACATCGTGCTCGACTGGCCGCTGCTGGCCGCCGTCAGCCACACCGCAGGCGCGGCCGGGATGGTGATCGTGCTGACCGGGGCCGTTTTTCGCACCCGCACCGCGCCCAATACCGCGAACGCGCCCCAACTCAACCTCTCACGCCTGACCTGATGAACGCCGCGCCTTCCTCCACCCTGGTGCCCGCGCCGATGCCGGTCTGGCGACAGTTCTATGCGCTGACCAAGCCGCGTGTGATCCAGCTCATCGTTTTCTGCGCGCTGATCGGCATGGTGCTCGCGGTGCCGGGCCTGCCCAGCTGGTCTCAGGTGCAGCTGGCGGCCATCGCGTGCTTCGGCATCTGGCTGGTGTCGGGCGCGGCCGCCGCCTTCAATTGCGTGGTGGAGCAACACATCGACGCCAAGATGAAGCGCACCGCCTGGCGCCCGACCGCCAAGGGGCAACTGAGCAACCTGCAGACGCTCACCTTCTCGGCGCTGCTGTGCGCGGCCGGATCGGCCATTCTGTATCTGCTGGTCAACCCGCTGACCATGTGGCTCACCTTCGCCACCTTCGTCGGCTACGCGGTGATTTACACCGTGATCCTCAAACCGCTCACGCCACAGAACATCGTGATCGGCGGTGCCTCGGGCGCCATGCCGCCGGTGCTGGGCTGGGCCGCCATGACCGGTGTGGTCGCGCCCGAATCGCTGATCTTGTTCCTCATCATCTTCCTCTGGACACCGCCGCACTTCTGGGCGCTGGCGCTCTACCGGGTGGAGGACTACCGCAAGTCCGGTCTGCCCATGTTGCCGGTCACGCATGGGTCCGAGTTCACGCGGCTGCAGATCCTGCTCTACACCTTCGTGCTGTTCGCGGCCTGTCTGATGCCCTTCATCATGCGCATGAGTGGCTGGTTCTATCTGGTGTCGGCCATCGCCTTGTCCATCGGCTTCTGTGGCTATGCGTTCGCGCTCTGGCGCAACTATTCCGATGGGCTGGCGCGCAAGACCTTCCGCTACTCGCTGATCCACCTGTCGCTGCTGTTTGCGGCGCTGCTGATCGATCATTACCTGTGAATTCTGAAAACCCCCGCCGCACCGCCATGAACGCTGTCTTTTCACTTCGCCGCGCTTGCCTGGGGCTGGCCCTGGGTGCCCTGTTGCTGGGGGGCTGCACCGAAAAACCCGCCGATGCCACCGCCACCGGCTTCAGCAGCATCGACATCACTGGGGCGGACTACGCCACCGGTTTCCAACTCACCGACCACAATGGGCAAGCCCGCACCCTGGCGGACTTCAAGGGCAAGGTGGTGGTGATCTTCTTTGGTTTCACCCAGTGCCCCGATGTGTGCCCCACGTCGATGAGCGAGCTGGCCGAGGTCAAGCGCCAGCTGGGCGCCGACGGCGACAAGCTGCAAGGTTTGTTTGTGAGCGTGGACCCCGAGCGCGACACGCCGGAGATCATGAAGGCCTACATGGCCAGCTTCGACCCCAGCTTCCTTGCGCTCTACAGCACCCCGGAAGGGCTGCCCGCGCTGGCCAAGAGCTTCCGCATCTACTACAAGAAAGTCGATGGACCGACGCCCACCAGCTACACCATCGACCACTCGGCCGGCAGCTATGTGTACGACACCCAAGGCCGTGTGCGGCTCTACACCCGCTATGGAAGTGGCGCACCGGCCCTGGCGGGCGATGTGAAAAAACTGCTGGCCGAAGCCGGCGCCTGATGCTGCTCTTGGCACCCACAAAAAAGGCACCCTCGGGTGCCTTTTTTGTGGGCGGGATTCAGAAACGGGTGCTCAGTCCACCTTGGCGCCGCTCTGCTGGACCAGGCGCTGGTATTTGGTGCGCTCGGCTTTCAGGAACGCATCAAAAGCTTCGGGCGTGCTGGGCGCGGGTTCGGCCATCAGCGAGGCAAAGCGCGTTTTCACCTCGGGCGTGTTCAGCGCAGCGGTGAACGCCGAGTTGAGCTTGCGCACCACCTCGGGTGGTGTGCCCGCCGGCGCCACCAGGCCCCACCAGGTGTCGATCTCAAAACCCGGCAATGTCTCCGCCATGGTCGGCACGTCGGGCATGACGGTGCTGCGCTGGGTGGTGGTCACGGCCAGTGCCCGGAGTTTGCCGGCACGGATGTTGGCCGCTGCGGTGGCCAGGTTGTCGAAGTTGTAGTCCACCTGGCCCGAGAGCAGACCCAGCTGGGCCGGGTTGCCGCCGTTGTAGGGGATGTGCACCGCGAACACCCCCGCTCGCTGTTTGAACAGCTCGCCCGCCAGGTGCCCGGCGCTGCCGTTGCCGCCCGAGCCGTAGTTGAGTTTGCCCGGGTTGGCTTTGGCGTAGCGCACCAGGTCGGCCAACGATCGGATGTTCAGGCGCTGGGCCGCGTCGGCGTTCATCACCAACACGTTGGGCACCCGCAGCATCTGTGTGATCGGTGCGAAGTCGGTGGCCGGGTCGTAGGGCAGTTTGCTGAACAGCCAGGGGTTGATGCCGTGCGAAGCGGTGGTGGCAATGCCCAGCGTCAGTCCATCGGGTGCCGCTTTGGCCACCGCTGAGATGCCGATGTTCCCGCCCGCTCCGGGTCGGTTTTCCACGATCACCGGGCCCAGGGAGCCTTTGACCGCTTCGGCCAGCACACGCGCCGTCACGTCGATTGGACCGCCTGCGGCGAACGGCACGATGATGCGCGTCACTTTGTCTTGAGCCACAGCAGGCAAGGCCACCAGCGCAGCGGCAGCGAGGGCGATGAGTTGTCGACGTATGTTCACAGCTTGTCTTTCGCAGAGGTGAAGGAATCGGCAAAAAAGGCTTCTTCGGGCAGGCCGGCGGCCAGGTAGTCGCGCCGGGCCGATTCGACCACGATCGGCGCGCCGCAGGCGTACACCTCGTGGCCCGAGAGGTCGGGCGTGTCTTGCAGCACCGCGCTGTGCACAAAGCCCGTGCGGCCGCTCCAGCCGTCTTCGGGCAGCGCATCGCTGATCACCGGCACATAGTGCAGGTTGGGCATGGCCGCGAGCTGCGCCTCGATCCAGGCGCTCTGGTACAGGTCGGCCGGACGGCGGCCACCCCAGTAGAGCGTGGCCGGGCGGTGGATGCCCTTGTGGTGCATGTGCTGCAAGATCGCCTTGATCGGCGCGAACCCGGTGCCCGAGGCCAGGAGCACGAGAGGCTTGTCGCTGTCCTCGCGCAGGTAGAAGCTGCCGTAGGGCCCTTCGATGCGCAGGATGTCTTTTTCTTTCATGCTGCCGAACACCTGGTCGGTGAACTTGCCGCCCGGCATGTGGCGGATGTGCAGCTCCATCTGCGGAGCGGCAGCCTGGGTGTGCGGCGCATTGGCCATGGAATAGCTGCGCCGGTCGCCGTCGCGCAGCAAAAACTCCACGTACTGGCCGGCGCGGTACTGAAAGGCATCGGCAGCCGGCAGTTGCAGCTTCAAGACCATCACGTCGTGCGAAGCGCGTTCCAGGCTGCTCACACGCACCGGCATTTTCTTGATGGGAAAGGCGCCGACCTCGGTGACCTGGCGCGATTCGAGCACCACGTCGCTCTGCGCCACACCGCAACACGTCAGCACATAACCGGCTGCCTCTTCGTCGGCGCTCAGCGCCTTGGCCTGGTGCGGTCCGTGGGTCACGCGGCCGCTCAGCAGCTTGCATTTGCAGGAGCCACAGGCGCCGTCCTTGCAGCCATACGGTAGACCAATGCCCTGGCGGATGCCGGCGGCGAGAATCACCTCGTCTGGCAGGGTTTCAAAGCTGCGGCCGCTGGGCTCGACGGTGATGGTGAATGTCATACTGGCAAAGGGGTTGGGTGTGGCACACGGCGTGACACACCGTGCAAAAACAACGACAGATTGTCTCAAATACGGAAACGGCATGAACCTTCTGGGTGCACTGCCCGCACGCTTTCGGCGTGAGCGGGTTTTGATCGTGGGTTGCGGCGACGTGGGGCAGCGTGCCGCTCGCGCGCTCGGAGCGGGTGACCGAGTGCGCCTGCTGGCCCTCACCTCCAGCCCGGAACGCTGCGTGGAGCTGCGAGCCCAAGGCATCACGCCGTTGATTGGCAACCTGGACCAGGCCCGGAGCCTGCAACGCCTGGCTGGGCTGGCCACGCGCGTGCTGCACCTGGCCCCGCCGCCCTCGGGCGAACTCAAAGACTGGCGGGTCGACCCGCGCTCGCGGGCCTTGGCGCGGGTGCTGGCACGCCGCACACCGCCCGCCGCGCTGGTGTACGGCTCCACCAGCGGCGTGTACGGCGATTGCGGAGGCCGATGGGTGGACGAGGCCACGCCCGTGCAACCGCTCACACCCCGCGCCTGGCGGCGGGTGGATGCCGAAGCGGCGCTGCACCACCTGGGCCGCAGCGCCGGTGTTCGCACCAGCGTGTTGCGCATACCGGGCATTTACGCGCCCGATCGCGACGGCGGTACCCCGCGCGATCGCCTGCTGCGGGGCACCCCGGTGCTGCGGCCCGAAGACGACGTCTACACCAACCACATCCACGCCGACGACCTGGGCCGTGCCTGCGCGCTCGCCCTCTGGCGCGGTCGGGCGCAGCGCAACGTCAACGTGAGCGACGACAGCGAACTGAAGATGGGCGACTACTTCGATCTCGCGGCCGATCTGTACGGTTTGCCACGGCCGCCGCGCATTGCACGCGACGCGGCCGGCGACCAACTGCCCCTGATGCTGCTGAGTTTCATGAGCGAATCGCGGCGCTTGCACAACCAGCGCATGAAGGCCGAGCTGCGGCTGCGGCTGCGCTACCCCACGGTGCGCGAAGGCCTGCGGGGCTGAGCGGCGTGCCCGGTTCACCGCCTCAGCGCGGCCCCATGGTCCAGAGCAACCAGACCGTGTAGGCCAGGTACACCGCGAGCAGTCCACCGGCCTCCCAGCGGTTGATGCGACCAGCCCCACGCCAGCCACGCCCCATCAGGAAC
>JALOSH010000412.1 GCA_025458545.1 Hydrogenophaga sp. | reverse complement strand
CTGCTGGTGCTCACCACCAACCGCGCCACCATCGCCTGGTCTTTCCTGGGGCTGGTGCTGGCGGTCATCTACCCCTATGCCAAACGCTATGTGTCCATGCCGCAGGCCGTGCTGGGCGTGGCCTTCAGCTTCGGTATTCCCATGGCGTTTGCGGCGGTCACCGAAGCCGTGCCGTGGCAAGCCTGGGCGCTGATGGCGGGCAACCTGTTCTGGGTCCTGGCCTACGACACCGAGTACGCCATGGTCGACCGCGACGACGACCTGCGCATCGGCGTGAAGACCTCGGCCATCACCCTGGGTGATGCCGACGTGCCCGCGGTCACCACGTTCTATCTGGTGTTCCTCGGTATCTGGACCGCCGTGCTCTGGGGCCAGGTCAGCCCGCTGGTCTGGGGCGCCATGCTGGTGGTGGCGCTGGCCCAGGTGGTCTGGCACTGGCGGTTGATCAAAGACCGCACCCGCGACGGCTGCTTCAAAGCCTTCCGCCTGAACCACTGGCTCGGGTTCACGGTTTTCCTCGGCGTCGTGGCGGGGAATGGCTTGCGCTGACAGCAGCCCGAGCCGGGCGCGGTTAACCTGATCGCTCCAACGGTTGACGGAGCAGGATCGCCATGTCTTTTTCATTTGTTGCGGCCAGTCCACTGCCTCGGCGATCTGGCGCGCTGTGGGTCGCCTTGTGGCTCGGCGCCCAGCCCCTGGCATCGCACGCCGCGCCCGCTTGTGTGCAGGAGGTTTCGATGGCCTTCATCGAAGGTGCGCCGCGCGACCGCTTCGAAGTCCGCAACGAATCGTCCAAGGGGCAGCGCATCCAGCAGCTGACGCTCGATTTGACGCCTTCGGCAGGCAGGCTGATTTTTGACACGCTTGAAGGCGGCACTGGCGTGGACGTTTTCCAGCCGTTTCGTGTCGAGGCGGGGGAGGCGAGGCTCGGGGGTTCGCCGGTGATTCAAGACGGCAGCCAACGTCTCACGCTTCGCTTCACCCGTTTCGAGCCTGGTCAGCGGTTTGTTTTTTCGATTGACGTCGACGATCAGCTGAGCGCTTCAGACCTGGGGCAGACCCGTGTTTCGGGGCGCGAGATGGAAGGCGCCCTGCTGAACGCCAGCTTTGGCTTGGCCAGCGGCACCGGCTCAGGGCTGCAAGCCCGGGTCGACGGCAACAACCGCGCGCGTGCCACAGCGGCCTGCCCCTGAGTAGGCCGCGCGAGCGGCTTCAGCCGCCGAACTCCCGCCCCAGTTCCTCCGCCCGCTTCTGCGCCGCAACCAGGGCCTCTTCAAACTTCGCCTTCATCCCCGAGGCTTCCATCGACGTGATGGCCGCGTAGGTGGTGCCGCCCTTGGACGTGACGCGTTCGCGTAGCGTCTGCAGCGGGTCGGTGGAGCGCTGGGCCAGGGTGGCGGCGCCGATGAAGGTGCCGATGGCGAGTTGTTGCGCCACCTCGGGCGCCAGGCCCATGCGGGCGCCCGCGTCGCGCATGGCTTCGAGGAAATAGAACACGTAGGCCGGGCCGGAGCCGGAGAGCGCGGTCACGGCATCGAGGTCGCTTTCCACCTTCACCCAGACCAGCTCGCCGGTGGTGCGCACCACGCGCTCGACCAGCGCTTGGTCGTCGGCGCTCACGGCGGCGCGCGCCATCAGGCCGGTCATGCCCAGGCCGACCAGTGCCGGGGTGTTGGGCATGGCGCGCACGATGCGTTCGCTGCCCAGCCAGGCGGCGATGCTCTCGCTGGTGATGCCGGCGGCCACGCTCAGGTGCAAGGAGCCGCCAACAAACGCGCGGGTGGCCGCCGCAGCCTCTTTAAAGGTCTGCGGCTTCACCGCCCAGACCACCAGGTCAGACGGTTTCAGTTCGGCGCTGGCCGTCGGCAGCACGGCCATGCCGGGGAACTGCTCTGCCAGCTTGGTGCGCTGCTCTTCCCAGGGCTCGACCACCTGCAAGGCGCTGGCCGGGTGGCCCTGGCGGACCAGGCCGCCGATGATGGCGCTGGCCATGTTGCCGCCGCCGATGAAGGTGATGAGGGGATGGGTGGGGGTGTTCATGCCGGGCATTGTCGCTGGATGCGGCGGACGAATCTCGCCCAGTCGGAGCGCGGGTCTCCCGCCAAGGGCACCGAGGAACCGGCTTCGCCGTGCCTCTGGTGCCGCCCCCCTCAGGGGGGTGACGCGAAGCGGCGCGGGGGGGTGCGCTTGTCCTGAGGCGGCTACGCCGCCGTGGTCTGCCTCACCGCGTGTTCCCACCCGGCCATTTTCTCAGTGGCCTTTTCGCGCGACATCGTCGGGTGGAACACCCGCTCGGCGCGCCACTGTTTCGACAGCTCGTCCAGCCCGGCGTACACACCCGCGTGCAGCCCTGCGAGGTAAGCCGCGCCCAGTGCGGTGGTTTCGATCACCGCGGGGCGCACCACTGGAATGCCCAGCAGGTCGGCCTGGAACTGCATCAGCAAATCGTTGACGCAGGCGCCGCCGTCCACCCGCAGTTCGGCCACCGGCACGCCGCCGCTGGCCACGGCGTCGCGGCTCATGGCGCCCAGCAGGGCGGCGCTTTGGAAGGCGATGCTCTCCAGCGCGGCTCGCGCGATGTGGGCCATGGTGCTGCCGCGCGTGAGGCCGACGATGGCGCCGCGGCTTTCGGGCTGCCAGTAGGGCGCGCCCAGGCCGGTGAAGGCGGG
>JALOSH010000411.1 GCA_025458545.1 Hydrogenophaga sp. | reverse complement strand
GGCAAGGGCATCGTCACGCAGGACGCGGCGGGCCTGGCGCAAAAAGGTGGCGCCACCTGGAGCCACGTGCTGATCGGCGCGCACCAGGACGTGATCCGCACGACCCGCGTGTCGGCGGCGTCTGCCGACCTGATCATCGGCTGCGACCCCATCGTGGCGGCGCACAAGGAAAGCTGGCAGCGCCTGCGCGCCGGCCGCAGCCACGTGGCGCTGAACTCGGGCGCCTCGCCCACGGCCGCCTTCGTGAAGAACCCCGACTGGCAGAACCCGGCGCAGGCCTGCGTCGATGCGCTGACAGCCAGCCTGGGCTTGAACGCGGTCGGCACCTTTGACGCCGAGGCCGCCGCCTCCAAGCTGATGGGCGACAGCATCTACACCAACCCCATGATGCTGGGCTACGCTTGGCAGCGCGGCTGGGTGCCGCTGGGCCTCACGGCGCTGATGCGCGCCATCGAGCTCAACGCGGTGCAGGTCGAGAAAAACAAGCAGGCCTTTGAATGGGGCCGCCGCGCTGCGCACGACCCCAAGGCGCTGGCCGCGCTGCTCAACCCGCTGGGCCAGCAGGTGATCCAGTTCAAGAAGCGCGAGACGGTCGACAGCCTGGTGGCGCGCCGGGTCGAGTTCCTGACCGGCTACCAGAACGCCGCCTACGCGGGCGAGTACGAGGTGTTCGTGCGGCGCGTGCAGGACGCCGAAGCGAGGCTGGGCAAGACGGCGCTGACCGAGGCCGTGGCACGCAACCTGTTCAAACTCATGGCCTACAAGGACGAGTACGAAGTCGCCCGCCTGCACAGCGATCAAGCGTTCCACGCGAAGCTGGCCGCGCAGTTCGAAGGGGACTTCAAGCTGCACGTGCACCTGGCGCCGCCGCTGATCGCCCAGAAGAACGCCAAAGGCGAACTGGTGAAGCAGAAGTTCGGCCCTCTGATGTTCACCGGTTTCAAGCTGTTAGCGAAGCTCAAGGGCCTGCGCGGCACCGCGCTGGATGTGTTCGGCAAAACCGAAGAGCGTCGCACCGAGCGCGCTTTGATCGGCGAATACCGGGCGAGCATCGAAGAGCTGATGCGGGAACTTGACGCCGACAACCACGCCCTGGCGCTGGATGTGGCCCGCATCCCCGAACAGATCAAGGGCTTCGGGCATGTGAAGGAGCGCCATCTGGCGGCGGCCCGTGCCCGGTGGAGCGGGCTCATGGCGCAGTGGCGTGACGGCCCACCGCGGGTCGCCCGGGCCGCCTGAAGGGGTGGCGCTGGAGCGGCTCCCAGCGGGCGGGGCGCGGCATACAATGCCGGGTTGATTCCGGGCGACCCGGGCGGCGCTGAAGAGCGGCGTCCGGTCGCCTGGCGTTTCCTTGACCCCCCTTGTTGGAGACTCCCCGTGTTCATTTCTTCTGCTTACGCCCAGGCCGCCACTGGCGCCAGCACCCAGGACACCCTGCTGAGCATGCTGCCGCTGGTGCTGATGTTCGTGGTGCTGTATTTCGTGATGATCCGCCCGCAGATGAAAAAGGCCAAAGAGCACAAGCTGATGGTCGAGGCGCTGGCCAAAGGCGACGAGGTCGTCACCGCGGGCGGCTTCCTGGGCAAGGTGTCCAAGATTGGCGAGGCCTACATCGGTGTGGAACTTGCCACCGGCGTCGAGGTTCAGATGCAACGCAGCGCCGTGATTCAGGTGCTGCCCAAAGGCACGATCAAGTAGGTATCACCCCCGCCGCGCTGCGCGCGACCCCCTCAAGGGGGCGGCGCGAGCGGCCCGGCAAAGCCGGTTCCGCCGCGCCCCCGGAAAGATTTCCCCTCTAGCCCTCTGGGTGCTCTCACATGAACCGTTATCCGCTCTGGAAGTACCTGATCATCGGCGTGACCCTGGTGGTGGGGCTGCTGTACGCCACGCCCAACCTGTTCGGCGAGTCGCCAGCGGTTCAGGTGTCGGCTGGGCGTACGTCGGTGAAGGTTGATGCGACCACGACCACCCGGGTGGAGCAGGCGCTGGCGGCCCAGGGCGTTCAGGCTTCGCTGATCGCGTTCGAAGGCAATTCGGTCAAGGCGCGATTCGAGACCACCGACGACCAGCTCAAGGCGCGCGACGCCCTGGAGAAGGCGCTCAACCCAGACCCGTCCAACCCGAGCTACGTGGTGGCGCTGAACCTGGTGCCGCGCACACCGGCCTGGCTCGAAAGCCTGGGCGCTTCACCGATGTACCTGGGTCTGGACCTGCGGGGCGGCGTGCACTTCATGCTCCAGGTGGACATGGCCGCGGCGCTGCAGCAGCGCGCCGACGGCATCGCGGGGGATCTGCGGGCGGCCCTGCGTGAAAAAGGCGTGCGCCACGGTGGCATCAGCCGCAACGGCCAGACCATCGAGTTGCGCGCCCGCGATGCGCAGACCATGGAAGCCATCAAGTCCCTGATCGCCGACCAGTTTGCCGACCTGGAGGCGGTGGACCGGCCCGAAGGCGTCGAGTACAAGGTGGTGGCCAGTCTCAGGCCCGAGGCCGCGCGCCTCGTGCAGCAGCAGGCCCTCAAGCAGAACATCACCACACTGCACAACCGCATCAACGAACTGGGTGTGGCCGAACCGGTGATCCAGCAGCAAGGGCTGGACCGCATCGTGGTGCAGTTGCCCGGCGTGCAGGACACCGCCAAGGCCAAGGACATCCTGGGCCGCACCGCCAC
>JALOSH010000410.1 GCA_025458545.1 Hydrogenophaga sp. | reverse complement strand
ACGTTGCATGGGTTCAAACTCCTGTTGAGGGCCGTTGGGCACCCGGTACGTGGAATTGGTTCCCGACCGGTGCCCGCCATTGTGTGAAATTCAGCGCTGAATGCGCACCAGGGCGGCTTCGATGCCGTTCACGTCCAGCTGCTCGCGGGTCGCGTCGGCCATGGCTTTCTGGGCAAACGGGCCGATGCGCACCCGGTACACCGGGCGCCCCGACTGTTCGCGCTCGGTGACATCGGCGGCCATGCCCAGCATGGCGAGCTTGGCGCGTTGTGCTTCGGCGTCTTCGGGCGACCGGAAGGCGCCGGCCTGCACGAAGTAGGTGAACGGGTCGGCGCCAGCCGCAGCGGGCGCGGCTGCGGCGGTGGTGGGCGTGCCCTGACCCAGGCGCGAATTCACCAGATCGCCCAGCCCAGATCGCCCAGCGGATCGGCCGCGGGCGGGGCCACCGTGGCGGTGGTTTTGCCGCTGGCAGCGGTGGCCGACGGCGGTGGCGGCAGGGGCAGGCCATCGGCCGGTGGCACGACGATGGCACCGGTTTCAGTGCTCTCGGGCGTGGTCGGCAGCGGCGCGGGGTTCCCACTGAGCTGGGCGTTGGGGTTCCAGCCTTTGTTGCGCTCGGCCTCTTCGATGTCTTGTGCGGGCTTGCGCGACACACTGCGGTCCACAAACGGCACCGGCACGCGGGTGACGTAGACCGCCACCGACAAAGCCAGGGCGAGGCCCACGAGCAGGCCCACCACAAAACCGACGAGGGTGCCGCCGTTGTTCTGGTGTGCCCGCAAGGAGAGTTGTTTCATATCGGTTGTCCGCTTCACATCTTTTGCGGGGCGCTCACGCCCAGCACCGCCAAGCCATTGTGCAACACCTGGGCGGTGGCTTTCACCAGCGCCAGCCGGGCGAGCTTCACGGCTTCGTCGTCCACCAAAATGCGCTCGGCGTCGTAGTAGCTGTGGTAGCTGGCGGCCAGCTCGCGCAAATAGAAGGTCACGTCGTGCGGCGCGAAGTCGCGCGCGGCATCGCTCAACATGCCGGGGTAGCGGGCCAGCAAGAGCATGAGGGACTGCGCGGCCGGGCTGTCCAGCGCGGACAGATCGGCATCGGCCAGCGTGGCCACATCGCCGCCCCAGGCCGCCAGCACCGAACAGATGCGCGCATGCGCGTACTGCACGTAATACACCGGGTTGTCGTTGTTCTTCTGCACCGCCAGGTCGACGTCGAAGGTGTATTCGGTGTCGGGCTTGCGGCTGAGCAGGAAGAAGCGCACCGCGTCCTTGCTGGTCCATTCGATCAGGTCGCGCAAGGTGACGTAGCTGCCGGCGCGTTTGCTGATCTTGACCTCTTCACCGCCCCTGACCACGCGCACCATGGTGTGCAGCACGTAGTCGGGGTACCCGGCCGGGATGCCCACGCCCGCGGCCTGCAGGCCCGCGCGCACGCGGGCAATGGTGCCGTGGTGGTCGGTGCCCTGGATGTTGATGACCTTGCTGAAGCCACGTTCCCACTTGCTGATGTGGTACGCCACGTCGGGCACGAAGTAGGTGTACGAACCGTCACCCTTGCGCATGACGCGGTCCTTGTCGTCACCGTAGTCGGTGGACTTCAGCCACAGCGCGCCGTCCTGTTCGTAGGTTTTGCCGGCCTCGCGCAGCTTCTGCACCGTGGCGTCGACCTTGCCGCTGGTGTAAAGACTGGACTCCAGGTAATAGTGGTCGAACTTCACTGCGAAGGCCTGCAGGTCCAGGTCTTGCTCGTGGCGCAGGTAGGCCACGGCGAACAGGCGGATGTCGTCCAGCGCGTCCACGTCGCCGCTGGCGGTGAACGCGCGGTCGTCGGCATGAACCGTCTTCTTGGCCAGGAAGTCGTAGGCGATGTCGGCGATGTAGTCGCCGTTGTAAGCGGCTTCGGGCCACTCGGCATCACCCGGCTTGAAGCCTTTGGCGCGCAGCTGGGTGCTGTTGGCCAGGGTGCCGATCTGCACGCCCGCGTCGTTGTAATAGAACTCTCGGTGCACGTCCCAGCCCTGGGTCTGGTACAGGCTGCAAATGGCGTCGCCCAGCGCGGCCTGGCGGCCGTGGCCCACGTGCAGCGGGCCGGTGGGGTTGGCCGAGACGAACTCGACCATCAGGCGCTGGCCATTGGAGGCTTGCACGCCAAACGCGTTGGCAGCCTCCAGCACTTCTTTCACGATCTGCTGTTTGGCGGCGGGTTTGAGACGGATGTTGATGAAGCCGGGACCGGCGATGTCGATATCGCTCACCCATTGCTGGTACGCCGGGATCGCCAGCAGTGCGCTGCGCAGGCTCTCGCCCACCTGGCGCGGGTTGAGTTTGAGCGGCTTGGCCAGCTGCATGGCGGCGGTGACGGCAAAGTCGCCGTGGGCCGCCACCTTGGGCGATTCGAAGGCGGCCTTGGCGCCCGCGCCGGGCGAGAGCGCGTCCAGCGCGGTGGCCAGTCCCGCGAGCAGTTCCTGTTTGATCTTGAGCATAGAGGTGGGATTTTAGGGCGACGCCAACGGCGAGCCCTGGGCGCAGGCGACCGAGGCCCCGTCATCCGGCCTTAAGGCGAAGGGGGTAAGGTGCTGCTGGCCCGTGCGCGGGCGCTGTTGTCCAAATCCATGGACATCAACACCACAAAGGATGATTCATGAAGAAGCTCTTGACCCTGATGGTTCTGGCCGGCTCGCTGACCGTGGCGCTGGCCCAGACCGCCGCTGCTCCGGCAACGCCTGCCAAGCCGGCCACGCCCGCCGCTGCCGCCGAACCGGCCGCACCCAGCGCGCAGCAGAACCGCATGAAAAGCTGCAACGCCGACCCCAAGGCGAAAGAGCTGAAGGGCGACGAGCGCAAGGCGTTCATGAAAAGCTGCCTGAGCGGCGACACCGCCAGCGCCACCCCCCAGCAGAACAAGATGAAGAGCTGCAACGCCGACCCGAAGGCCAAGGCGCTCAAGGGCGACGAACGCAAGGCCTTCATGAAGGAATGCCTTTCGGGGTGACCCCCCTGCGCCGCTGCGCGGCTTCCCCCCTTGAAAGGGGGGACCACACCAGCGGCCTGGCGAAGCCAGTTCCGCGGTGTGTGCTGG
>JALOSH010000409.1 GCA_025458545.1 Hydrogenophaga sp. | reverse complement strand
CCAGAAACCCATCATGCCCATGGCCATCTGCACCATTTCGTCGGCGTGGGGGTGGTACATGAAGGTGCCGGGGCGTTTGGCCTCGAACTCGTAGACGAAGGTCTTGCCCGCCGGGATCTGCGGCTGGTTCAGACCGCCCACGCCGTCCATGCCGTTGGGCAGGCGCTGGCCGTGCCAGTGGATGGTGGTGTGCTCGGGCAGGCGGTTGGTGACGAAGATGCGCACCTTGTCGCCTTCCACCACCTCGATGGTCGGGCCCGGGCTCTGGCCGTTGTAGCCCCACATATTGACCAGGAAACCGGGCACCATCTCGCGCACCACGGGTTCGGCCACCAGGTGGAATTCCTTCACGCCGTCCTTCATGCGCCAGGGCAGTGTCCAGCCGTTGAGCGTGACCACCGGGTTGTAGGGGCGGCCCGCGCCGGTCACGCCGGGCGGCGTCCACGGCGCAGCGGTGTCGGGCGAGGTTTGTTGCACGGCTTCGGGCAGGGCGGCCAGGGCCACGCGGCTCACGCTGGCGGCGACCACGGCGGTGGCAGCACCAGCAAAGAAATGACGTCGTTGCATGGTCAGTGTCCTGGTTGGGCTGCGGTGGCGCGGGCACCGCCGGTGGCGGAGGGCTCGGCGGGCGTGTAGTCGCCGCCGGCGAGCAAGTGGTTCAGGGCCAGTTGCGCGAGCCAGAAATCGCGCCGCGCCGCGGCTGCGTCGCTGGTGGCCTGCATGCGTTCCCGGCTGGCTTCGAGCAGTTCCCAGGTGCTTTGCAGCATGCCGTTGTAGCGCAGCAGGGTTTCTTGCTCCAGCGCGGTTTGCAGCGGCAGAACCGTTTCCTGGGCATGGCGTGCCAGCGCATGGGTGGTCTGCAGGTTCGTCCAGGCCCGGCGGGCCGCCGAGCGCCGCTCGCCCGCGAGTTCCAACAGCGTCGCTTCTGCCTCCAGCGCGCGCTCCAGGCTGTGGTCGTTGGCCAGGCGCGGATCGGTGATGGCCAGCGGACGGGTGGGCAGGCCCTCGCTCGGCAACCTCTGCAGGCTGGCTTGCAGCGCCTGCGCCCATGCGCCACGTCGCGTCGGGTGCACAGCCGCGAGATGGCGTTGTGTCTCGGTGCGTTTCAGTGCCAGCCTGGGGTGGCTGCGCACTGCGGCGGCTTCGAGTTCCTGGCCCGACAGACCCGCACCGGCTTGGGGCTGGCCCGGCAGATCGGGCAGCTGGGCGGGCAGTCGCTGCATCAGGGCGTCGATCGCCTGTGGATCCCATTGGCCCATCAACCGGGCCAGGTGTTCGTGCGATTCCAGCACCGCTTGCTGCGCCTGCAAGGTGGCGGCCTGTTCGCGCGCGTGGACCAGCTGTTCCCGCATCAGGCGCGCCTGGCTCCAGTTGCCGGCCACCACCATGCGGCGCCCCAGCTCGGTCCCGCTGTGGGCGGCGTCGAGCCGGGCCTGCTGCTGGCGCAACATGTCTTGGCTCGCCACGGCGTCGATCCAGGCGTTTTGCACCGCGCGGGCGTGCTCCAGCCAGGCGCTCTGCACCGAGGCCAGATCTGCCCAGCCCATGCCGGGGCGTGCCAGCAGGTCGGGACGCTGGGTCAGCGAAAGGCGCAGGGCTTCGTCGGCCAGCAAGGGAGCGGCGGGGGCGGCTTGTGCGGGCGGGGCCGCCGCGGTGTTCTGGGCCTCCCAGCGCAAGATGTCGATGTGGCCGCGTGGAAACGCCGCCACCTGCTGGTTGGCCCGCTGCCAGATGGCCAACGCCTCGGCCGCGTTGGTGGGCAACTGGGGCGAGGGCACCGGCGCCGGGCTGGGCGGCGGCGCTTTGCGCGCAGCGACCGGGCTGGCGGGATCGGCCGCCCGCAGGGCGTCTGAAGTGGCCACATGGCCTTGCGCGTGGGCCTGTGCGTGTGACACCAGTGGGCACAGGGCCAGCAGCCAGATGGCCGACCACAAGCGGGCGTTGCGCGTGGCAGGGCCTTGCAAAACAGGCGGAAACAACCGCCGCGATGAAGTCATGGGAATCTCCTGAAATCACAAACCGGCGTCCGCTGCATGGCCCGGACGGGCACGGCGGACGCACCAAGGGCGTGTGGTTTCAGGCGATGGGGGGTTTGCTGCCGCGTTGGGGCACGGCGCTGGCGAAGTGCTCACAGGCGGTTGCGCCGTGGCCAATGGCGGGCACGGTGGACCGGGCACTTTGCACGGCGGGCGTCATGGCGGGGCCGTTGCAGAGGTCGCAGGCGGTGCAAGCGGTGTGGGATGCGCTGTCGTCGTCGGCGGCGTGGCCGTGCGCCATGGCCGGTTCAGTGTTGGCTTGGTGACCGCCCGGCATGTCCAAGCTGTTCATGGGGCTGGATTCGGCCTGCTGGCCGTGGCATGGCGCCACCGCCTCCCAATCCGACAGCGCCATGGTGTCGCTCGCCCAGCCGCGAAGCGGGAGCAGGGCGATCATCAGGATCAACAGCCAGTGGCGCATGGAAGCATGATACGGGAGTCCGGCCCAAAGTTCCGCCCGGCTTGCCGCCGATGGGTCGGCGCACCGGGCTCAGCCGACAGCCTGGGCCAAACTCAGTTGGCGCCGATTTGTGCCGTCTGGGCCGGCACCACAGCAAGCGCCGGTGGCAGGGTCATGCCCCGGCCCTGCATCAGTGCGCGCAGGCGATCGGGCCGGTCGGTGATCAGACCGTCCACGCCCCAGTCGAGCAGGCGCTCCATGTCGGCGGTTTCGTTCACCGTCCAGGGCAGCACACGAAGGCCGAGGGCGCGGGCGCGCCGCAGGCTCTGCTGGCTGAGGTTGCTGAAGTGGGGCGACCAGGTCTGGCCGCCAGCGGCGGCCACCAGGCCCGGCGTGTCCTGGTGTTCTTCCAGCCGCAAGCCCAGGGTCCAGTCGCCGCTGCGCAGGGTGTCCAGTCGGGGCAGTTGCGCGGTCAGGTGAACCACCGGCACCTCGGGCGCCATTTGCTGACTGGCCTTGAGCGTGCGCCAGTCAAAGCTTTGCAAGCTCACCCGCCGCAACATGCCATGGCTTCGCACCACCTCCAGAACGGCGCGCACAAACACCTCGGGCGACGGTGCATGCGCGGGCTGGCCCGGCTGCAGCTTGGTTTCAATGTTGAAGCGCACCTGGTCGGCGCCCAGCTGTTGCACGCGTTCGAAGAGCGCCGCCAGCGTGGGTATGCGCTGTCCGTCCGCGGGCTGCTGGTCGCTCCAGTCGCGCGCGTAGCGGCTGGCCGGGTTGATGCGTCCCACGTCCCAGGCCTGCAGGTCGGCCAGCCGGAGTTGATGGATGGGCTGGTTACGCTCTTGCAGCCATCGGCCTCGTTCGTCGCGCGTGATGTCGGGGTTCAGCACCGCATCGTGCGAAATCACCGGCACACCGTCGGCGGTGATCACCACGTCCAGCTCCAGCGTGGTGACGCCGACAGCCAATGCCCGCTCGAAGCCTGCCAAGGTGTTTTCGGGCGCCAGACCGCGAGCACCGCGGTGACCCTGCAGTTCAAAACCTGAAGCGGACCCCGCCGACAACAGCAGCACCCAAAGCAGCGCCCATGACAAAGGCATGGACGAGGGTGAACGGGTGTGCCGGCAGGGTTTCATGGGTAAGAAAAAAGGCTGTCATATTCTGACAGCCTCCGGCCCCTGCCTGGGGCGCCACGTGTGTGGGAATGTTGCGCGTCCTCGCGCGCTCGCGCGTTCAGTGGCCCAAGATCTTGGACAGAAAGTCCTTGCTGCGGTCGGTCTGCGGATGGTTGAAGAACTCCTCCGGGGTGTTCTGTTCCACCACCTGGCCCTGGTCCATGAAGATCACGCGGTCGGCCACCGCTTTGGCGAAGCCCATTTCGTGGGTCACGCACAGCATGGTCATGCCCTGGTCTGCCAGGCCGATCATCACGTCCAGCACCTCCTTGATCATTTCCGGGTCGAGCGCTGAGGTGGGCTCGTCGAACAGCATGATCTTGGGTGTGAGACACAGCGCGCGTGCGATGGCCACGCGCTGCTGCTGGCCGCCCGAGAGCTGCAGCGGGTACTTGTTGGCGTGCTCGGCGATGCGCACGCGCTCCAGTTGCACCATGGCTTTTTCAATCGCCACGTTGCGCGGCATCTTGGCCACCCAGGTGGGCGACAGGATCAGGTTCTCCAGCACGGTCAGGTGCGGGAACAGGTTGAACTGCTGGAACACCATGCCAACCTCGCGGCGCACCTTGTCGATGCCCTTGAGATCGTCACCGATCACGGTGCCGTCGACCGTGAGCTTGCCTTCCTGGTATTCCTCCAGCGCGTTGACGCAGCGGATCAGTGTGGACTTGCCAGAACCCGAGGGGCCGCAGATCACGACCTTCTCGCCCTTGGCGAAGCTGAGGTTGACGTCGCGCAGCACGTGGTAGCCATTGCTGGCGTACCACTTGTTGACACCTTCGAACTGGATGATGGGGGCTTCTTGTTGGGACATGAATGGCTTTCTTGAGGTGTTCTGTGCTCAGCGGACTTTGCTGACGGCGGTTCTTTGCTCGACCCAGAGCGAATAACGCGACATGGCAAAACAGAACACGAAATAGATCAGGGTGATGAAGAAGTAGGCTTCGAGCTTGAACGGACGCCAGTCGGCGTCGGCGTTGAGCGCCAGTGCCAGCGCGCCGGTCAGCTCGTACAGCGAGACGATGGTGACCAGCGAAGTGTCCTTGAACATGCCGATGAAGGTGTTCATCAGCGAAGGCACCACCATGGACAGCGCCTGCGGCAGCACGATCTTGCGCTGGGTCTGCCAGTAGGTCAGGCCCAGCGTGGCGGCGGCTTCGGTCTGCCCCTTGGGCAGCGCTTGCAGGCCACCACGCACCACCTCGGCCATGTAGGCCGCCGAGAACAGGGTGATGGCCACCAGCACCCGGATCAGCACGTCGATCTTCACGCCCTCAGGCATGAACAGCGGCAGCATGAACGACGCCATGAACAGCACCGTGATCAGCGGCACGCCGCGGATCAGCTCCACGTACAGCGTGCACAGCGTCTTGATGGCAGGCATGTTGGAGCGCCGACCGAGAGCCACCAGGATCGACAGCGGGAAC
>JALOSH010000408.1 GCA_025458545.1 Hydrogenophaga sp. | reverse complement strand
CCTGGTGTTCGGCTACTTCTGGGCCCGCATGGCCCAGGTCGCGCTGCAGAAGATCGCCGAAGGCAGCACCGACCCGTTCTACACCGCCAAGCTGCAGACAGCGCGCTTCTATTTCGCCAAGCTGTTCCCCGAGACCGCCACGCTGATGCGCACCGCACGCGCCGGCAGCCGGGTCCTGATGGACACCGACGAAGCCCTGGCCTGAAAACACCTTCAACCACCGACCTGGAGACCCCCATGACCCGCCTGCCTGTTGCTATCGCTTTCTCGCTGGCCTCTTCCGTGGCCATGGCCCAGATGACCCCGGAAGGTCTCTGGCGCAACGTGGACGACAAGACCGGCGAGGCCAAGGCCGAGATCCGCATCGCGGCCACGGCCTCGGGTGCCCTCAACGGCAAGGTGGAAAGGGCCCTGACCCAGAGCAGCGAACCGAACTGCAGCCTGTGTACCGATGACCGCAAGGACAAACCCAAGCTGGGCATGGAAATCATCCGCGGTGCGAAAAAGTCGGATGGCGGTGCGGTGTGGGAAGGCGGAAAGATCCTCGACCCCGAGAACGGCAAGGAATACACGCTGCGCATGACGCCTCTGGAAGATGGCAGAAAGCTGCAGATCCGCGGTTACATCGGGCCCTTCTACCGGACCCAGATCTGGACCCGCGTGGAGTGATGGACACACATATGAAACGATTTCAAGTGAAGAAAGTCGCCGTGCTCGGCGCGGGCGTGATGGGCGCGCAGATCGCGGCGCACCTGGTCAACGTCAGGGTGCCGGTGGTGCTGTTCGACCTGCCCGCGAAAGAGGGCGCCAAGAACGGCATCGTCACGCGCGCCATCGAGAACCTCAAGAAGCTCAAGCCCTCGCCCCTGGGCGTGGCGGCCGATGCCGACCTGATCGGCCAGGCCAACTACGAAGAGCACATGGAGCAGTTGCGCGGGTGCGACCTGATCATCGAGGCGATTGCCGAGCGCATGGACTGGAAGATCGATCTGTACAAGAAGATCGCGCCTTTCGTCGCCGAGCACGCCATCGTCGCGTCCAACACCTCGGGCCTGTCGATCACCCAGCTCGGCGAGGCACTGCCCGAGAGCATCAAGCCGCGCTTCTGTGGCATCCACTTCTTCAACCCGCCGCGCTACATGACGCTGGTGGAACTGATCGCCACGCCGACCACGCAGGCGGCCATCCTGGACCAGTTGGAGACCTTCGTCACCAGCGGTCTGGGCAAGGGCGTGGTGCGTGCCAAGGACACGCCCAACTTCATCGCCAACCGCATCGGCATCGCCGGCATGCTGGCCACCATGAAAGAGGTCGAGAACTTCGGTCTGACGTATGACGTGGTCGATGACCTGACCGGCAAGCGCCTGGGGCGCGCCAGCAGCGGTACTTTCAGAACTGCCGACGTGGTGGGCCTGGACACCATGGCCCACGTGATCAAGACGCTGCAGGACAACCTGAGCGAGCAGACCGACCCGTTCTACGGCAGCTTCGGCACGCCTGAAGTCCTCAAGACCCTGATCGAGAAGGGACATCTCGGCCAGAAGGCCAAGGCGGGGTTCTACAAGAAGGTCGGTCGTGATGTGCTGCGCTTCGAGCTGGCAAGTGGTGAGTACGTGCCCGGCGGCCAGAAGGCCGACGAGGTGTACGGCCGCATGCTCAAGAAGCCGGCCGCCGAACGGCTGAAACTGCTGCGCAACAGCGAGGGGCCGCAGGGTCAGTTCCTGTGGGCCATCCTGCGCAATGGATTCCACTACGCGGCGGTGCACCTGGCGTCCATTGCCGAGACCGCGCGTGATATCGACCAGGCCATGCGCTGGGGGTTCGGCATGAAGCAGGGTCCCTTCGAGCTTTGGCAGGAAGCCGGCTGGCTGGAGGTGGCGAAGATGGTGCAGGAGGACATCGACGCCGGCAAAGCGCTGTGCAAGGCACCGCTGCCTGACTGGGTATTCAAGGGGCCGGTGGCCGAGGCCGGTGGTGTGCACACCGCCCAGGGTTCATGGAACCCCTCCAAGGGTGTGTTCGAGGCGCGACGCAGCCTGCCGGTCTACGAGCGCCAGCACTTCCCCGAGCTGCTGCTGGGTGAGGCCGGCCCGAAGTTCGAGACCGCCGGCACCACCATCGGCGAAGACCGCAACCTGCGCACCTGGACGCTGGACGGTGAGGTTCTGATCGCCAGCATCAAGACCAAGATGCACACCCTCAGCCCCGAGGTCTGCGAAGGCCTGATGGCCGCCATCGACCTGGCCGAGGCCGAGTACCAGGGTCTGGTGGTCTGGTCGGGCGACGAGCCCTTCAGCGCCGGCGCCGACCTGCAGGCCCTGCTGCCCGCCTTCATGGCGGTGGGCGTGGCCGCGGTGGAAGACGCCGAGGGCTTCATGCAGCAGATGATGCTGCGCCTGCGCTATGCCAACGTGCCGGTGATCAGCGCCATGCGTGGCCTGGCGCTGGGTGGCGGCTGCGAACTGGCGGTGCACAGCGCCCGCCGCGTGGCCCACATGGAAACCTATGTCTGCGGCCGAGAACGCAAAGACCTCCACCGGCAAGGACCTGCTGCCTTTCCTGACCGAAGGCTTCACCGCCGCGGCCATGGCCAAGGTCGGCACCAGCGCGATCGAATCCCGCGCCATCGGCTACCTGCTCGATTCGGATCTCATCGTCCCGCACAAGGATGAGGTGCTGCACGTGGCCATCAACGAGGCCAAGGCCCTGTTCAAGGGCGGCTACCGCGCGCCGCACAGGCGCCTGTTCCCGGTGGCGGGACGTGACGGCAAGGCGACCATCCTGGGCAGTCTGGTCAACATGCGCGACGGCGGTTTCATCAGCCAGCACGACTTCCACATCGCCAGCCTGATCGCCAACGTTGTCTGCGGCGGCGACGTCGAGCCCGGCACGCTGGTGAGCGAAGAGTACCTGATGACGCTGGAGCGCCAGGCCTTCTGCGCCCTGATCGAGCACCCGAAGACCCACGAGCGCATCCTGGGCATGCTCAACACCGGCAAGCCGGTCCGGAACTGAGGTACCGAACATGAAACAGATCCAAGACGCCTATATCGTCGCCGCCACCCGCACGCCCATTGGCCGTTCGCACAAGGGCTCGTTCAGGCACCTGCGCCCGGACGAGCTGCTGGCCCATGCCTTGCGTTCTGCCATGGCCCAGGTACCGAACCTGGACCCCAAGGCGGTGGAGGACGTGATCGCCGGCTGCGCGATTCCCGAAGCGCAGCAAGGCCTGAATGTGGCGCGCATCGGCGCCATCCTGGCCGGCCTGCCCAACACCGTGGGTGGTATCACGGTCAACCGATTCTGCGCTTCGGGCCTGTCGGCCGTCGCCATGGCGGCCGACCGCATCCGTGTCGCGGGGTCGAGAGCATGAGCATGGTGCCCATGATGGGCAACGCGCCCAGCCTGTCGCCCGCCATCTTCCGCAACACCGACGACATCGAGAGCTACGGCATCGCCTACGGCATGGGCCTGACGGCCGAGAAGGTGGCGCAGCAGTGGAAGGTGTCGCGCGACGCGCAGGACGCGTTCGCCGTGCAGTCGCACCAGCGCGCCGTGATCGCCATGAAGAACGGCGAGTTCAGCGACGAGATCACGCCCGTCTCCGTGCAAGAACGCAGCGTCGACCTCGAATCCGCCGAGGTGTCGATCACCGAACGTGTGGTGAGCCTGGACGAAGGCGCACGCCCCGACACCACGCTCGAAGGCCTGGCCAAGCTGCGCACCGTGTTTGCCGCGCGCGGCTCGGTCACGGCGGGCAACAGCTCGCAGACCAGCGATGGCGCGGGCGCGCTGATCCTGGTGAGTGAGGCGGCTCTGAAGCGCTACAACCTGACGCCGCTGGCGCGCTTCGTGAGCTACGCCAGCCGTGGCGTGCCGCCCCACATCATGGGCATCGGTCCGGTCGAAGCCATTCCGGCCGCGCTGAAAAGCGCGGGCCTGACGCAGGACCAGATCGACTGGTTCGAGCTCAATGAAGCCTTTGCGGCGCAGTCTCTGGCGGTCATGAACACCCTGGGCCTGGACCCGGCCAAGGTCAACCCCATGGGGGGCGCCATTGCGCTGGGCCACCCGCTGGGTGCCACCGGCGCCATCCGCTCGGCCACCGTGGTGCATGCGCTCAAGCGGCACAACAAGCAGTACGGCATGGTCACGATGTGCGTGGGCATGGGGCAAGGGGCTGCCGGGGTATTCGAAAGGGTCTGACGACCCACCCCCGCGCCGCTGCGCGTCACCCCCTGAAAGGGGGCGGCACTGGCGGCCTGGCAAAGCCAGTTCCGCTGTGCCCTTGTTGGAGGCACCTCGTCACGTGCAGCACACCGAATCGAGGTGGTCTTTTGCACACTGATGCTCATGAACACACACGTCTTTGACCAGGCCATCGCACTCACCGCCTCCGGCGACGGCGTCTACACCGGCGCCACCTCGCCGGCCTACGCCAACATGGTCGGGCCGTTCGGGGGCATCACGGCCGCCACGGCGCTCAACGCAGTGATGCGGCACCCGGCGCTGCTGGGCGAGCCGCTGTCGCTGACGGTCAATTTCTGCGCGGCGCTGGCCGACGGGCCGTTCAGCGCATCAGCGCAGCCGGTGCGCACCAACCGGTCCACCCAGCACTGGGTGGTGGTCCTGACACAGACCGGGTCTTCTGGCGAGGACGAGACCGTGGTCACGGCCTCGGTGGTGACCGCCGCGCGCCGATCGACCTGGAGCGTGGATGACGAGCCCATGCCGGCCGTGCGCAAGCCGGACGAATTGCAGCCCTACTCCGTGCCCTCCCCGGTGGAATGGATCCAGCGCTACGAGATGCGCCCCATCGAAGGCGCCATCCCGCACACTTGGGACGGCACGGGCAGCGACAGCCGTTCGCGCCTGTGGATGCGCGACGCGGTTCCGCGTTCTCTCGACCTGTGCGGCCTGGCCGCGCTGGCGGATGTGTTCTTCCCGCGCATCTGGCTGCGCCGGGCGACGCGGGTGCCCGCGGGCACGGTGTCGATGACGGTCTACTTCCACGCGGGCTCGGCCCAGCTGGCCGAGGTCGGCCACGGCTGGGTGCTGGGCCAGGCGCGCGCCCAGGCGTTCCGCAACGGCTTCTTCGATCAGACCGCTTTGCTCTGGAGCGAGACCGGGCACCTGCTGTGCTCCAGCCACCAGGTGGTCTATTACAAGGAATAGGTTCAGGGCCGGCCCAGGAAGAGGTATAGGCCGGTGTAGCCCTTGGGCGCGCTCACCACGCTCAGATACAGCGGTCCCATGCCGGTGTCCGCACCAATGAACAGACTGCTGCCCCAGCGCAGGCCGTGG
>JALOSH010000407.1 GCA_025458545.1 Hydrogenophaga sp. | reverse complement strand
ACGCGCTTTTCGTAGAGGCGGCGGTCGAGGTGGATTTCGCAGTTGCCGGTGCCCTTGAACTCTTCAAAGATCACCTCGTCCATGCGGCTGCCGGTGTCGACCAGCGCGGTGGCGATGATGGTCAGCGAGCCGCCTTCTTCGATCTTACGAGCCGCGCCGAAGAAGCGCTTGGGGCGCTGCAGGGCGTTGGAATCCACACCGCCGGAGAGCACCTTGCCGGAGGAGGGCAGCACGTTGTTGTAGGCGCGGGCCAGGCGGGTGATCGAGTCCAGCAGGATCACCACGTCTTTTTTCAGCTCGACCAGGCGCTTGGCGCGCTCGATCACCATCTCGGCCACGTGCACGTGGCGCGCGGCCGGTTCGTCGAAGGTGGAGGCGATCACGTCGCCGCGCACCGTGCGCTGCATCTCGGTCACTTCTTCCGGGCGCTCGTCCACCAGCAGCACCAGCAGTTCCACCTCGGGGTGGTTGGCGGTGATGGCGTGGCAGATGTGCTGCATCATCACCGTCTTGCCGCTCTTGGGCGGTGCCACGATCAGCGCGCGCTGGCCGCGGCCGATGGGCGCGATGATGTCGATCACGCGGCCGGTGATGTTTTCTTCGGTCTTGATGTCGCGTTCCAGGCGCATCTGTTCCTTGGGGAACAGCGGCGTCAGGTTCTCGAACATGATCTTGTGCTTGTTGTCCTCGGGAGGCAGGCCGTTGATCTTGTCGAGCTTGTTGAGTGCGAAGTAGCGCTCGCCGTCTTTCGGGATGCGCACCTCGCCCTCGATCATGTCGCCGGTGTGCAGGTTGAAGCGGCGGATCTGGCTCGGCGAGATGTAGATGTCGTCAGTGGACGCGGTGAAGCTCGTGTCCATGTTGCGCAGGAAGCCGAAGCCGTCGGGCAGCACTTCCAGCACGCCGTCGGCGTTCACCAGCTCGCCGCCCTTGGCGCGCTTCTTGATGATGGCGAACATCAGCTCCTGCTTGCGCATGCGGCCGGTGTTTTCGATCTCAAGCGCGTCGGCCTGCTTGAGGACTTCAGACACGTGCAGTGCCTTGAGTTCGTTGAGGTGCATGGAATTCACTCCAGAGGGGAGTCGAGTCGGGAACCGGGGGAGGGGGCGCTGGCGTCCGGTTGGCGGACTGGCGCTGTCGAGAGGGGCTGGGCCTGTGTGTGGCCAGCGGACGGCGGGATTATGACAGGAAAAACAACGGTGTCTGGGCAAAGACCCGGGCGTTGCACCCGGGCCCCGTCGGCGGCGATCAGGCCAGTTGCTGGTCGATGAAAGCCGTCAGCTGGGCCTTGCTCATGGCGCCCACTTTGGTGGCGGCCAGCTGGCCGTCCTTGAACAGCATCAGCGTGGGGATGCCACGGATGCCGAACTTGGCCGGCACTTCGCGGTTGTCGTCCACATTCATCTTGGCCACTTGCAGCTTGCCGGTGTAGGTGCCAGCCACCTCGTCCAGGATCGGGGCGATCATCTTGCAGGGACCGCACCATTCGGCCCAGAAGTCCACCAGCACCGGAGCGGGCGCGCTGAGCACATCGGCCTGGAAGGTTGCGTCAGAAACGTGTTTGATCAGGTCGCTGGCCATGGAGGATCCTCAGGAACGTGTTGAACGGGGGGAGTTAAAGTCAGAGCGCTGAACCGACCGGGTGCGGTGCACTCCGGGTCGGTCGAGGCTTTCAATTGTGACAGAAACGCCCGCTGCATGACGCCCGCCCCCCTCAACGACAACGCCGCTCCAGCCCTTTCGGGTGGCGAGGTGGGCTTCGCTCATCCAGTGCCGCGGCGCTGGGCCGAGGTTCTGACGCTCATCGAGTCCCAGCTGCGCCTCCACGGTGTGGGCGGCAGCCGCGCGCTGGTGCTGGTGCCCTATGCGCAACTCATGGCCACCGCACGCCGCGCCTGGGCACGGAAGCATCCCACCGGATTTGCCCCGCGTTTCGAATCCAGCCGCAACTGGTCGGCCAGCCTGCAACCCTTTTCTCCCGCGGTGACCGACTGGACCGGCGACATGGCGCGCGATGCGCTGGTGGCCTCGCACCTGCTGGAACGGGTCGCCAAAGGTCGCATCGATCCGGCGCTGAAACCTGTGTTGGTGGCCCGCCTGGTGGAGGCGGCCCGGCAGCTCGCGCCGATGGCGGCTGCACGCGCGCCGGCCGATCGTCAGGCCTGGGCTGATGCCTTGCGCGCCAGCGCGCTGCCCGCCAGCACCAGCCTGCAGTGGGAATCGCTGCTGGCCTCCCTGGCCCTGGCCTGGGTGGGTGCGTCCCGTTTTGCCACCGATGTGCTCTGGTCGCCGCTGGCCGCACCGGGTGTCGGTTTCGATGCCTTGATTGTCTTGCAGGGCTTCCAGCCCGACCCGCTGGCGTCGGCGTTGCTGGCGTGCTGGGGCGAGCGGGGCAGCCTGGTGCCCTTGCACGACACGCTGGTGCAGCCCCGGGCGCAGCGGCTGCACGCCTGCGGCGATGCCGAGGACGAGGCCCAGCGTGCCGCGGCCTGTGTGTTGGCGCATGCAGGCGCGGGCCGCATGCCGGTGGCGCTGGTCGCCAACGACCGCTTGCTGACCCGCCGCGTCAGCGCCCTGCTGGAGGGCGCCAGCGTGGCCCTGCGCGACGAAACCGGCTGGAAGCTCTCGACCACCCACGCGGCTGCGCGGCTCATGAGCTTGTTGCGCGCAGCCGCTC
>JALOSH010000406.1 GCA_025458545.1 Hydrogenophaga sp. | reverse complement strand
GCTCTTGCCGCGCAGCAGCGGCACCTTCTTGACCTCGCGGTCGCTCACGCTCACGAAGCTGGATGCGGTGTCCAGGATGTGGGTGAGGATGTCGCGCGAAAGGCCCTCCGTGGAGAGCAGATGGATCAGCTCGCCGTTCTGGTTGAGTTGCGGATTGCGGGCCATGGCTTCAGGCCTCCTTCTTGTTCTCGACCACGAAGCTCAGACGGCCATCGTCGGCACGCGCAAGCTCCAGCGTCTGCTGTTCGGGCAGGGCCACGGTGGCGGCACAGACGTCGGCCTGGATCGGCAGCTCGCGCCCGCCGCGGTCCACCAGCACCGCCAGCTTCACGCAGGCCGGGCGGCCGTAGTCGAACAGCTCGTTGATGACCGCGCGCAGCGTTCGGCCGGTGTAGAGCACATCGTCCACCAGCAGCACGGTGGCGCCGTCCACGTCGAACGGCAACTTGGTCTGCGCCGACAGTGACAGGCCGCGGCGGCCGAAATCGTCACGGTGCATGGACGAGGACACCACACCGGGTTCGCCGTCCAGCCCCAGATCGCGCTGCAGGCGCTCGGCCAGCCAGGCGCCGCCCGAAGGCACGCCGGCCAGGCGCACCGGTCCGCTCAGCGTGGCCAGCAGGCCGCGCACCCCGCGCAGCAGCTGGGCATACAGCTGCTCCGCATCCAATGACAGTTGGCTCAATCCAGACTCCTCAAGAACTGTTCCAGGATGATGGCGGCCGCAGCGGCGTCGGCATCCCCGGCACCCAGGCTGTGGGCTTCGGTGGTGCTGTAACGCTCGTCGACCTCGACCACCGGCAGACCGAAGCGGCCACGCAGCTGACGCGCAAACTTGCGCGCCAGGCGGGTGTTGTCGTGTTCGGCACCGTCCGGGTGAAACGGAACGCCCACCACCAGCGCATCGGGCTCCCATTCACGCACACGCTCAGCGATCTGCGCAAAGCGCGCTTCGCCTTGCGCCGCAATCGTCCCGCGTGGTGTGGCGGTGCGGGTCAGCCGGTTGCCGCTGGCCACACCGGTGCGCCTGAGGCCGTAGTCGAAGGCCAGAAAAGTCCGGCAGGACTCGGGCAGGTCGCTGAGCATCAGCCATCCCCCCGGGCAGGAAGGCGGACCGGCGGGGACACGCCGCCGCACCGGCTTCGCCGGACCGCAGGCGTGGCCCCTGCGCTGCCGCAGGCGCGGGAGGGACGTGACGCCATGCAGCGCTGGGGTTGCTTCATGTCTTCAGGCATGCCCGGCGTCTGGCGAGAGCATCCAGGATTTCAGTCCCAACAAGGCCATGGCCCGGTCGTAGCGTTCGTCCACCGGAACATCGAAAATCAGGGTGTGGTCGGCTTCGACCGTCAACCAGCTGTTTTCCGTGATCTCCGATTCCAGCTGTCCCTGGCCCCACGAGGCATAGCCCAGGGTGACAAAGACCTTGCGAGGTCCGCCTCCGGAGGACATGGCCTCGAGCACATCCTTGGACGTGGTCATCTCCAGCCCGCCGGGGATGGACAGTGTGGAGGCGTACACCGATTCGCCCTCGGCACCTTCGACCGCCTCGTGCAGCACAAAGCCCCGCTCGGTCTGGACGGGCCCACCGAGAAACACCGGGCGATCGGCCAGATCACGCCGACCCAGCGACAGATCCACCTTGTCGAACAGCTGTGCCAGACGGATGTCTCCGGGCTTGTTGATGACCAGTCCCAGCGCTCCCCGGTCGCTGTGCTCGCACATGAAGACCACGCTGCGGCCAAAAAGCTCGTCGCTGAGCCCGGGCATCGCAATCAGAAAATGATTGGTCAGGTTGATGGGGGCAGAATCCGCAGACATGAGGGCATTTTAAGGGGGCGTCCGGTACGCTGATCGCAACCGGATTCCCGCGTCGCCACCTGCAGGACCAACATGAACAGCTATGACAAAGGACTGATGTGGTTCAGGCGCGACCTGCGCGCCCAGGACAACGCGGCCCTGCACCACGCGCTGCGTGCCTGCCGCCAGGTGTGGTGCGTCTTTGTCTTCGACACCGACATCCTGGAGCCCCTGCAGGCGCGCGGCCTGACGGCCGACCGCCGCGTCGAATTCATCCGGGAATCCCTGGTGGACCTCGACGCCCAGCTGCGCGCGCTGGGCCAGCAGCACGGACAGGCCGAGACAGGCCTGATCGTCCGCCATGCACGGGCCCGGGACGAGATTCCGGCGCTGGCCGCCCGCCTCGGTGCGCAGGCGGTGTTTGCCAACCACGACGATGATCCGTACGCCAAGGCACGCGACGCCCAGGTGCTGGGTACGCTGGCCCACAGCGGCATCATGTTCCACGGCTTCAAGGACCAGGTCATCTTCGAACGGCGCGAAGTTCTGACCCAGGCGGGCGGTGTCTTCGGCGTCTTCACCCCCTACAAGAACGCCTGGCTGCGCCAGCTGACGCCGGAGCACCTGAGATCATGGCCGATCGAACCCTTGGCGAAGTCGCTGGCGCCGCTGCCTGGCCCTGCCGGCGGCGAGTGGAACACCCCGGTGCCCCGCCTGTCCGACATCGACTTCGAGCCCACCAACCTGTCGCAGCTGGCCCTGCCCACCGGCAGCACCGGCGCGCACCGACTGTTCGAAGACTTTGCCGAACGCATCGACCGCTACCACGAGACGCGCGACTTTCCAGCCGTCAAAGGCCCGAGCTACCTCAGCGTGCACCTGCGCTTCGGCACCCT
>JALOSH010000405.1 GCA_025458545.1 Hydrogenophaga sp. | reverse complement strand
CACATCGTCGCGCTGCAGCTGGGTGGCCGCGGTCCAGAGCAGAAAAGGGATTTCCTTGAACACCAGCGCGGCGATCAGACCCAGGCCCCAGGGGTCCTGTGTGGTGGGCCAGGGCGGCGGGAACTCAAAGCCGGTGAGCCAGGGCGAGAGCGCGCGCAGCAGCCAGCCACTGGGCGCGAGCAGGAACGCCAGGCCGATGGCGAAGGCCGCGTGGGGCGTGGCCAGCATCACCGGCAGACCGCTCAGCAAACGCCCGAGCGACTGGCGCACAAAGGCTTGCGCCAGCAACGCCGCCGTGACCGACCAGGCGATGGCGGTGGACGCCAGGCCGGTCCAGAGGCTCAGGCCCAGCGCCCGGGCCCATTGAGGGTCCTGCCACAGTGCTTTCCATGCCGTAGCGTCGAACAAGGCACCCAGCGCCATCGCCGTCGTGGCCAGCAGCGGCAAGGCCACCATCAGCAGCAAGGCCGCGACCCAAGGCAAACGAAAGGCGGTGGTGGAATTCAAAAGACCAGCCAATCAAGCGGAGATCAACGAATGGCGAAGGAACGCGCCGGAGGTGTTTCGCACCCGGCGCGAGACGCCCCACCCAGGATGCGGTGGAACCGGCTCCGCCGGGCCACTCGCATCGCCCCCTGGAGGGGGTCGCGCGCAGCGCGGCGGGGGAGTCTCATAGATACCTTCGCGTCCACTCCTTCTCCACCGGGTCCACCCAGGCGGCGTGCGGTTCGGGCAGCGTGGGTGCCGGCCGGACCACCTGACCCGGCAGTGGCCGCTGGGTGAACAGGGCACGTTCGGCGGCGGGCAGTTTGGCGGGGTCGAGCACGGTCGGGTCGCCCCAGTGCGCGATGTCGGCCTTGCGCGCCTGCGCCTGGGCCGACAGCAGGAAGTTGGCCACCACCTGCGCCCCGGCGGCGGCTTGGGCGTTGTAAGGAATGGCCACAAAGTGGGTGTTGCCGATGGTGCCCTTGGCGAACTGCCACGCCACCACGCTGGGCGCGAGCCGCTTGGCCGCGATCTCGTTGGCCGGTTCGTTGGGGTTGAAGGTCATCGCCAGCAGCAGTTCACCGTCGCTCATCATCTGGCGCACGGCGGCCGGGTTCTGCGGGAACTGTTTGCCGCCGCGCCACAGGTGCGGGTGCAAGGCGTCGAGGAACTGCCACAACGGTGCGGTGACCCGGTTGAAGTCGGCGGCCACCGGCGGCTTGGACAGCACCCCGACATCGGCCGCATGCTCGATCAGCGCCTGTTTCACGAAGGTGGTGCCGGTGAAGTCGGGCAGGCGCGGGTAGCTGATGCGCCCCGGCTGGCGCCGCGCGAGCGCGAGCAGTTCGGCCATGCTCTGGGGCAGCTGCGGCAGGCGTTGGCTGTCGGCGTAAAACGTGAACTGGGCCATGCCCCAGGGCGATTCCTGCCCGTCGGTGGGTACCGAGAAGTCGTTCAGGGTGGTCGGCTTGCCGACCGTGTCGACGAACCTGAAGTTGGGCAGTGCCTCGGCCCAGGGTGCCAGCAACAGGCCCTCGCGCTTCATGGCGGCGAAGTTCTCGCCGTTGATCCAGATCAGGTCCACCGTGCCTTCACCGGCCTTGCGACCGGCGGCCTTCTCCGCGCGCACGCGCTTGACCACGTCGGCGGTGTCGGTGATCTTCACATGCTCCAGTCGGATGTCGAAGGCCCGCCGCAATTCGCCAGCGACCCACTGCAGGTAGGCGTTGGTCTGTTCGCTGCCGGCCCAGGCGTTGAAGAACACGGTCTGGCCACGCGCGGTCTTTTCGATGGCGGCCCACGCGGCGGGGTTGGTTTGGGCCCAGGCGGGCGCGGCAGCAGCGGTGGTGGCGGTGCCCGCGACCACCATGAGTTGGCGGCGGGTCAGGCTGAAAGTCGTCAATTGCGGGTCTCCGAAAAAAAGTGGTGGGAGCTTAATTCATGGTCGGCGTGGGACGGGCGCCCGGGGTCAACCGGCGCAGCAGACAGGGCTTGAGCCAGGCGCAGTCGACCGACCACCGGCCAGGGCCGTAGAGGGCCAGCGCGGCCAGCAGAACGCCCCAGGTGATGTGCTGCTGCAAGGCGGCGGGTGCGATCTCGCTGAGGCTGATCACCGCCACCACATTGACCACGCTCAGACCGAGCGCCGAGAAGCGCCCCGCCAGACCGAGCAGCAGCAACACCGGCAGAGCGATCTCTCCGGCCGTGCCCATGATGGCCGCCACCTCGGGTGACAGCAGCGGCACTTTGTATTCTTCGGTGAAGAGCAGGAGGGTGGTGTCCCAGTCCCGGATCTTGGTCAGGCCGGCCAAGAAGAACACCTGGGCGATGTAGAGGCGCGCGGCCAGAGCGGCCGGGGCGCGCAAGCTGTCCAGTGCTGTCGTCAACGCTTGCCAGAACTGAAAGCCGCTGTGCAGCCAGGATGGATTCATGGGGTGTTCTCCTCGGTGGGGGTTGGGAAAGCGCCCGGCAGGCTGTGCACGCCGATGACGACAGCGTCGGTCACGGCGGCGTTGAGCCAGGCAGAAAAGTCGAATGGGTCGGCGGGGTCGGCCGCGTCCATGGCGGCGTCCAGCGATTGCGGCAGATCGTCGCCTTTGAGCAGAGCCACCAGCACCGCGGCGGCCGGTTCGATGCGCTGCAGGCGCGGACGCAGCCCCTGGCGCCAGACCAGCGCGTGCTCGCCCTGGCCATCGCGCAAGCGCTGTGCAGCGGCTTCCAGGCTGGGTGACTCTTCCGTATGCGCAGCGATCAGGCTGGCCACCGGGTAAGGGCTGTCGATGATGGCGGTGCCAGGCGCCAGCGTGAGCGCCAGACCCTCGGGCGCTTCCTGCGCGAGACGCGCGAAGCTGGCCGGATCGGGCTCGGCATCGGCGGCACCGGCGGCGCTGAACAGCGCCCACTCGGCGCGCGCCACATCGCTCAGGTAGGGCACGTCGGCCAGCTGCGCGTTGTGCCGCAAGAAGCCGGGTAGGGCGTCGCCCCACTGGGCCAGATCGCCCCGCTGCGGTGGACTGTGGTGCCACAAGTCGCGCGCCAGCAGAGCGAAGTTGTCGTCGCCGATCAGCGCCGCCACCACCGGGTAGGCCGAGAGCAGCGAGCGCTCGGCCATGGCATGCCCGTTGGCCTGGTAAGCGGCCAGGCCGCGGGCCGTCTGCCGGTGGCGGGTGTCGAGCAAACCGGTCAGGCACTCTTCT
>JALOSH010000404.1 GCA_025458545.1 Hydrogenophaga sp. | reverse complement strand
CGGTCTGGGCCCAGTCGGGCATGCGCTGCCCGACCGCGACGATCACCAGCTTCATGCCTTTTTCTTGGGCGCCGATTTGGCCGGCGCCTTGGCGGCGGGTGCGCGTTTGGCCGCAGGCTTGGCTGCGGTTTTGGCCGCTGTCTTGGCGGCTTTGGGTTTGACCACCACGGTCTTCACGGACGCTTTGACGGGCGCTGTCTTGGAAGTCTTGGTGGCGCTCTTGATGGCAGTTTGGGTGGCGGTTTTGGTCGCAGTCTTGCGCACCGGGGCCGTGCTCGGCGCTTTGGCCGCAGACTTGGCCGCCGCCTTCACGCCGGTTTTGGTGCCGGGCTTGGGAGCGGCTTTGGCCGGCGCCGCAGCGGCGGAAATTGCCTTGGCGGCTTTGCGGGCCACCGATTTCGCATCGACCGGTTTCACTTCCTTGACCAGCCCTTTTTTGGTGGTTTTGGTGGTGGCCTTCTTCGCAACCGGCTGGACTTCGGCAACCTTTTCGGCGCCATGCTTCAGGCGCACGGGCTTGGCGCCCCAGATCTCTTCAAGCCGGTAGTACTGGCGGATCACCGGCTGCATCACGTGGGCCACGGCCGCTCCGCAGTCGACGATGATCCATTCCCCGTTGTCTTCCCCTTCGATGCGCGGCTTGTCAAACCCAGCTTCACGCACCGCGTCGCGCACGCTGGCGGCCAGCGCTTTGGTCTGGCGGTTGGAGGTGCCGCTGGCCACGATCACGCGCTCGAACAAGGGGGACAGATGCTCGGTGTTGAAAACCACGATGTCCTGGCCTTTGACGTCCTCCAGCCCGTCCACGATGGCCCGCTGGAGTTTCTGAATGTCTTTTTTGGCAGTGGTTTCGCTGGTCATGAGGGGTCTTGATAGAGATGATGTTGTGAAATATAGCCTGCCACCGCCTGAGGCACCAGCGCGGCATGGGCTCCCTGTCGGCCCAGCGGCTGCCCGAATCGGGCCCGCACAGCAGTGGCGCTGATGTTGGTCAGGGGCATGTCCAGCCGGATGAAAGGCAGATCGACGCCTGAGAGGTCGGCCTCGGCATGGCTGTCGTCGAGCGCATCCGCGCCGATGCGTGTGGCGCGGTTGGCGACAGCCAGCCGGGCCTGCTGCAGCACCTCGGGCCAGCGCATCCAGGTCTTGAAGGCCAGCAGCTGGTCGGCACCGAGCAACAGGAACAGCTGGGCGCCGGGGTTCTCGCGGCGCAGTTCCTGCAGCGTGTCTGCGGTGAAGCTCGGCCCGCTGCGGCGCGTCTCGCGCGGGTCCACCTGGGTGTGGGGCAGATCGCCAAACGCCAGCAGACACATCGCCAACCGGTGCTGCGCGTCGGTCAGCGGACGTGCCTTGTGCCAGGCCAGCCCGGTGGGCAAGATCAGCAGCCGGTCCAGGCGCAGCTGCGCCAGCGCCGCCTCGGCCAAGGCACGGTGCGCCCAGTGCGGGGGATCAAAGGCGCCGCCATAGACGCCGATGCGCAGCGGCTCCGGGACGGCAGGTCCTGGCGCGCTGGCTTGCAGCTGCTTCAAATCCAGTCCTTGCGAACCAGAAAGGCGCGGGTCAGCTGAGCCTCTGGCGATGCTGGGGGGTCTTGTCGCTGGTAAGACCAGCTCACCAGCGGCGGCATGGACAGCAGGATGGACTCGCTGCGGCCACCCGATTGCAGGCCGAAGTGCGTGCCCCGGTCCCACACCAGGTTGAACTCGACGTAGCGACCCCGGCGGTAGAGCTGGAACTCGCGCTCGCGCTCGCCATAGGCGAGGTCCTTGCGGCGATCCACGATGGGCAGGTAGGCATCAAGGAATGCATCGCCCACCGAGCGCAGCATGGCAAAGCTGCCGTCGAAGCCGAACTCGGCGAAATCGTCGAAAAACACGCCGCCGATGCCTCGCTGTTCCTCGCGGTGCTTGAGGTAGAAGTACTCGTCACACCATTTCTTGAAGCGTGGGTACTTGTCGACGCCGAACGGATCGAGCGCGGTCTTGCAGGTGCGGTGGAAATGCACCGCGTCCTCTTCAAATGCGTAGTACGGGGTCAGGTCCATGCCGCCACCGAACCAGCACACCGGCTCGCCGCCTGGGGGCGTGGCCGCGATCATGCGCACGTTCATGTGCACCGTGGGCACGTACGGGTTGCGCGGGTGGAACACCAGCGACACACCCATGGCCTCGAAGGGCGCGCCCGCCAGTTCAGGGCGGTGCTGGGTGGCCGAGGGCGGCAGCCGCGGGCCGGTCACATGAGAAAAGCCGCAACCGGCGCGCTCGAACACCGGGCCACCTTCCAGAATCTGCGTGATGCCCTGCCCCTGCAAGGTTTCACCGGCGGGCTTTTTCCAGTGATCGACCACGAAGCGTCCACCGTCCACGAGAGCGACGGTGGAGGTGATGCGGTCTTGCAGGCCGGTGAGGTAGTCGCGGACGGTGCGGGTGGTGGGGTTGCTCATGCGGACCTTTGTGTCTGTTCAGAGGGCACGGTAGCCGATGTCGCGGCGGCACTGCATGCCGTCGAAACGAACACCATCCACCACGCTGTAGGCCTTGTTCTGCGCTGCGGCCACGGTGTCGGCCAGGGCGGTCACGCACAGCACCCGGCCACCCGAAACGACCACCTGGCCGTCAGCATCGGAGGTGCCGGCATGGAACACCATGACGTCGTCGGCATCGGCGGGCAGGCCTGTGACGGCATCACCCTTGCGCGGGT
>JALOSH010000403.1 GCA_025458545.1 Hydrogenophaga sp. | reverse complement strand
CTGGCAGCGCAGCCCCGAAGGCGAACGCCACTGGGGTGAGCTGGAGACCCTGCTCGACGACTGCGAGATCGCGGCGGTGACCTTGTCGGAAGACATCACCCGCCTGCACTTCAGCCACGCTGATCGCAAGAACCAAACGCTGGGCGCTTGAAGCATGCTGCTTCGTATCCTTCACCGCACCACCTACCGCTACCACGGCAGCATCGACATGGCGCAGCCGGTGGACACCCCCTGCCAGCACGTGCTCGCGCACGAACTGCGCATCAGCCCCGAACCCGCCGCGCGCAGCCAGACCCCCGACGTGTTCGGCAACCTGCGCACCTTCTTCTCGTTGCAGTCGCCGCACGAGACCCTGGTGGTGGAAGCCGACAGCCTGGTCGAGACGCTGGAGCCGCGCCCACTGCCCGACGAAGCCGACTGGAACACGCTGAGCTGGGAGCGGGTGCGCAACCACTTTCGCTACCGCATCGGCGCACCGTTCGACCCGGCGAGCGAGTTCCTGTTTGCCTCGCCCTACGTCCCACGCGACGACGCCTTCGCCACCTTCGCCCGCCCTGCCTTCAGCACCGGCCTGCCGCTGCTCGAAGCCGCGCGCGGGCTGATGGAGCGCATCCACACCGAGCTGCAATACGAAACCGCGAGCACCGAGGTGCACACCCCCGCGCTGCAGGCGCTCAAACAAGGTAAGGGCGTGTGCCAGGACTTCGCGCACATCATGCTGGGCTGCCTGCGCAGCCTGGGCCTGCCCGCGCGCTACGTCAGCGGCTACCTGCTCACCCAGCCGCCTCCGGGCAAGCCGCGCCTGATCGGCGCCGACGCCTCCCACGCCTGGGTGGCGGTCTACGCGCCATTGCCCGGCAGCACCCAGCTGGCCGAAGACGACCACACCGAGCCCAGCGGTCACTGGTTCCACTTCGACCCTACCAACAACCGCTGCGGCTGGGACAGCCCCGGAGAAGACTACGTGCAGCTCGCCAGCGGGCGCGACTTCGCCGACGTCTCACCCATGCGCGGTGTCATCCAGGGCGGCGCGCGCCACAGCCTGCAGGTGGGCGTCACCGTCGCCCCACCCGCCGAGCTGGCCACCATCGCCTGAAGCGCCCCCGCCACGCTTCGCGCCACCCCGCCCAGGGCGGCGCCACACCACCGCCATGAAACCTGCTGATGCAGGCCTGCTGGCCACCGGCTGACACCACCCCGTCGATAGAATGGCCCGCACCTGTTTCCCCACACACCGGAGCCCCTCATGAGCGTTTACGACAAGCTGAAGCAACTCGGCATCGAGCTGCCCCCCGTGGCCATCCCGGCCGCCGCCTACGTGCCCTTCGTGCAGACCGGCAACCTCGTCTTCATCAGCGGCCACATCGCCAAAAAAGACGGCAAACCCTGGGTCGGCCAGCTCGGCCTGACCATGGCCACCGACGAGGGCAAGCTCGCCGCGCGCGCCATCGCCATCGACCTCATGGGCACCCTGGCCGCGGCCTGCCTGGCCGCCGGCAAAACGCTGGACGACGTGAAGCGCATCGTGAAAGTGATGAGCCTGGTGAACAGCACCAGCACCTTCACCGAACAGCACCTGGTCACCAACGGTGCCAGCGAACTCTTCGGCGACGTGTTTGGCCCCCAGGTGGGCGCCCACGCGCGCAGCGCGTTCGGCGTGGCGCAGATCCCGCTGGGTGCGTGCGTGGAGATCGAACTGATCGCCGAGCTGGGTTGAAATCGACCGCCCTGCACCCAGGACAGTGCGGGACTCCCACCCTGTCAGGACCATCCAGGAGACTTCAACCGGCTCTGCGTTTCAGGTCGCGCCTCGGTCACCGCACAACGGGTGCGGCGCCTTGCGATTCCCGAACAATGCGCCACCGACCCTGGTCCTCGAGGGCCAGATCCAGGGTCTTGAGCTGATCCAGCTCTCTGAAAGCGCCCGAGGTGTAGTCCTGCAGAAAACTCACCCGGACGCTGTCCTGGGTCAGTGACTCGATCTGGACGTTTCTGATGACGACGTCGATCGATGGGCGACCGCCGACGTTCCGGTAACGGTTGGCCACCCAATCCTGCCGCGACACGCCACCTTCCGGGACGAAGGTGCGGCTGTACGCGTCCAGGTACTTCACCATGTCGCGGGCTGCCCAGGCCGACCGCCAGGCTTCCACCGCAGCGGCCACCTCGGCTTCTGGCGGTACAGCGGGGGTAGCAGGTTCAACGGCCCCGCTGGACGCCGAAGGCGGAACACCGCTCGCCGACGAGGAGCCGTTGGTGGCACCCGGCTGGGCCAGCGCGACGGGCTGAGGCGGCAAGGCCACGGCGACCGACGGTGCGGGCGCTGCCAAGGCGCTGGCGCCTGCCTGCGTGAGCGGCGGATCGGTCTTGGCGTCGAAACCCGTCAGAAACCACGCAGCACCCACCGCCACACCACCCAGCAGCAGCACGGTGGGCCACCACACGGTGCCGGGCTTGGCTTGCACCGAAGCCTCCGAGGCGCCGGCCTGCGGCCCGGCGGCAAAGGCTGTTTCGGCCCGGGACATGGGCGAAGGCGCCTGCGCCTCGCCACCGGGCTGTCCAGCCCGAAGCTGGTCTGCCGAATCCCGGGCTTTTTCGATCGCGAGTTTGATGCGCTCCATACCGCCAACGTCCTTTCACCCCGGTCGGGGTGTTCCGAATGAACCCGTCCAGGCGGGCGGGCATGCCGCCAAAAGCAGCACAAAACCGCGAACCGGAACCCTTGGGTTGAATGCTATATGTTACATACGCTGGGACCAGCCACGAAGAATGACAATCGGTCCCATGAAACCCGTCCCGCTCGACAAAGCCAGCCGCCTGCTCAACCACGGCCCCACCGTGCTGGTGGGCAGCGCGCATGGAGGGCGCGTCAACGTCATGGCCGCGGCCTGGGCCATGCCGCTGGACTTCACGCCGCCCAAAGTAGCAGTCGTCATCGACAAAGCCACCCTGACCCGCGAACTGGTGGACGCCAGCGGCGTGCTCAGCGTCTGCGTGCCCTGCGTGGCACAGGCCGACCTAACCCGCGCCGTGGGCGGCGAGAGCGGCAAAGACCACCCCGACAAACTGCAGCGCTGCGGCGTGGCGCTCGAACCCGGGCCGCTGACCGGCTGCCAGCTGGTGCAAGGCGCCATCGCCTGGATGGAATGCCGCGTGCTGCCTGCGACTGTGCATGTGGCCGGGCCGCACGATCTGATCTTGGCCGAGGTGGTGAGCGCCTGGGCGGATGAGCGGGTGTTTTCAAACGGACTCTGGCACTTCGAGACCGGGCCGGATGAACTGCGCAGCCTGCACCATGTGGCGGGTGGGTTTTTCTATGCGGTCGGCAACCCCTTGATCACACCGCAGGTTCTTCCATGACCATGCCATCGAACACCGCACCACCATCGCCACGCCGCCCGCCACCATCTTCCGCCTCTACGCGGACGTGGCGAACTGGCACCGCTGGGACCCGGACACGAAAAGCGCCACGCTGGATGGCACGTTCGCCGTCGGTTCGCGGGGTTCCTTGACGCCCGCCAAGGGCAACACGGTGCCGATGGTGGTCACCTCTGCCGATCCGGCACACGGCTTCACGGTGGAATCGCGCATCCCGCTGCTGCTGCGCATGGTGTTTGAACATGAGCTGGTCGCGCGCGGCCCGGCCACCACTGAAGTGATGCATCGCGTGACCCTGTCAGGCCCGCTGGCCTGGCTGATCGGCCCAGCGCTGCGCCGGCAGCTGGACGCGGGCCTGCCAGTGACGCTGGCGCGGCTCAAGCGGCTGGCTGAAACGGGCTCAGCGGACTGACGGGCCGGACATCACACAACAAAAGAGGCTCCCGAAGGAGCCTCTTTTTTTTCAGGTGGAGCCAACAGCCCGAGGGCCGTTCGCGCCAGACCGGGGTCACTCAGACCTTGGAAGCCTTCTTGACCAGGTCGGTGGTCTGCTTGGAAGCGGCCACGAAGTTGGCTTGGGCGGTGGCCGAGGCTTTCTTGATGGTGGCTTGGGCGGTTTCCACGGCCTTCTGGCCCTGGGTCATGGCGCTCTGGAAAGCGGCCACGGCGGCTTCGGAACCGGCGGGGGCGTTCTTCACCATCTGGTCCATGGAAGCGCTGAACGCCTTCTGGGCTTCGGCCATGTTGGCTTCGATCTGCTTGGTGAAGTCGGCGCTGCCTTCGGTGGCGATGGCTTGCAC
>JALOSH010000402.1 GCA_025458545.1 Hydrogenophaga sp. | reverse complement strand
GACAGTGGGGTGGGCGCCCGGGTGACGTGGGGGCTCAGCATGCCCACCGGCAGGGCCGAAGCGCCCTGGGCAGGACCGCTGGCCGCGTCCATCAAGGTCAGCCGCCAGCCGCGTCGGGCCAGGGCGAAGCAGACCGCGGCGCCGGCCAGACCGGCGCCGATCACCAGCGCGTGGCGTTCGCGAGGAGGCTGAATCAAGATCGGAGCGGCGGGTGCAAGGTGGTGCACGCCGCCGCAGGGTCAGGAAGCGCTGGGCGGCGGCACATAGCCGGCCGCGGCGTCGGCACCTTCGCCGAAGAAGTGCTTTTCCATCTGGCGGGCCAGGTACTGGCGGGCGCGCGCATCGGCCAGGTTCAGGCGGTTTTCGTTCAGCAGCATGGTCTGGTGCTTGAGCCAGGCGCCCCAGGCTTCCTTGCTCACGCCTTCATAAATGCGCTTGCCGAGTTCGCCGGGGTAGGGCGGGAAATCCAGGCCTTCGGCCTCTTTGCCGAGCTTGATGCAGTGGACGGTGCGTGCCATGTGGTGGTCCTGTCTTAGACGAAATTCCGTCTGTTGCAAATGAAAATTGATTCGTTCCGAAGCGGAGGTGTTCCGGGCATCATGCGCGTGCGTTGGTTGCGGCGGCTGCTGCCTTTTGCAAAGGTTCGACTGTATCAATGAATGCTGCACGGCGCTCCCGGGCCGGTGGCTGACCCAGCGCAAAGCCGCCCCTTCGCAGGACTTTTACAATCAACCGCTTTGTGCACGCGCTCCACGGTCGGGAAACGGCCTGTGTTTGCGCGTGGTTTGCTTCGGGCTACGCCAGCGGGCGACCCTCATTTTCATCCACACCCCATGAGTGCATTTCTGGAAGAGCGCGTGTTGAGCGTGCACCACTGGACCGACCGGCTGTTCAGTTTCACCACCACCCGCGACCAAGCCCTGCGTTTCTCCAACGGCCACTTCACCATGATCGGTCTGCGCGTGGACGGCAAGCCGCTGCTGCGTGCGTACAGCATCGCCAGTCCGAACTACGCCGATCACCTGGAGTTCCTGAGCATCAAGGTGCCCGACGGCCCGCTCACCTCGCGCCTCCAGCACATCCAGGTCGGTGACACCATCACCGTGGGCCGCAAGCCCACCGGCACGCTGTTGATCGACTACCTGCTGCCCGCCAAGCGCCTGTACCTGCTCGGCACCGGCACCGGCCTGGCACCGTTTTTGAGCACCATCCGCGACCCCGAGACCTACGAAAAATTCGAGCAGGTCATCCTGATCCACGGCGTGCGCGAAGTCAAAGAGCTGGCTTACCGCGACTACATCGAGAACGAACTGCCCAAGGACGAGTTCCTGGGCGAGATGGTCAGCAAGCAACTGCTGTACTACCCCACCGTGACGCGTGAGCCGTTCAAGCACCAGGGACGCATCCCGGTCTTGCTGGAAAACGGCACCATCGCCCGAGAGCTGGGTGTGCCCATGCTCAGCCCGCTGGAAGACCGCATCATGATCTGCGGCAGCCCCGAGATGTTGCGCGACCTCAAGGCCTTGGCCGAAAAGCTCGATTTTGAGGAGGGCAGCACCAGCCGCCCGGGCGATTTCGTGATCGAGCGCGCCTTCGTCTCCAACTGAGTCGGGCCCTTCGCTCCGGAACTTGTGCCTTGACGCTGGGTCAGGTTCTGGGTCACCGGGACGTTTCCGCTTCATCACCCAACCTCATGCCGACTTCTTCCTTGCCGATCTCGCTGCTGTCCTGGCTGGACCGGTTCCCACGGCGCATCCTGCTGTTGACGGCACTCGCATGCGCCGCTTTGCTGGCGTACGGCTTGTACCTGCAACACGCGGTGGGTCTGGACCCTTGCCCGATGTGCATCGTGCAGCGTTATGCGTTGCTGCTCGTGGGTGTGTTGGCGGCCGTCGCGGCCGCCCTGCGGGGGCGCATGTCCTACACGGTGGGCCTGGTGGGCATGGGTGCCATGGCCGGTGCGGGTGCTTTCGTGGCGGCGCGGCAGAGTTTTCTGCAGTGGTACCCGCCCGAGGTGCTGACCTGCGGCCGCGATCTGTACGGCATGATCGAATCGTTCCCGCTCAAACGCGTGATCCCCATGGTGTTCAAGGGCAGTGGCGACTGCTCCAAGATCGACTGGACCTTCCTCGGCCTGACCATCGCCAACTGGTCGTTCCTGTGTTTTGCCGGCATCGTGGTGCTGTCGGTGCTGTTGCTCTGGCGCCGCTCATCGGCATGAGCTGATCTGGGCCATTCCGCCAGCAAAAAGCCGCCCCAGGGCGGCTTTTTTTCGTGATGGCAGCGTCTGGGTTCAGAGAATCGCGCCACCGGGGCGTTCGCCACGCTCGTACACCACGTGGGCACGACCCACGATCAGCGAGTCCAGCGAGCCCAGGTTTTTCGGGTCCTTGTTGGTGTAGGGCAGTTTCTGCAGCAGGTAGCGCATGGCGTTGAGCCGCGCGCGCTTCTTGCAGTCGCTCTTGATCACGGTCCAGGGCGAATCGGCCGTGTCGGTTTCAAAGAACATGGCTTCCTTGGCTTTGGTGTAGTCGTCCCATTTGTCGAGCGAGGCCAGGTCGATGGGGCTGAGCTTCCACTGCTTGAGCGGGTGCGCCTTGCGCTCTTTGAAGCGGCGGCGCTGCTCCTCGCGGCTGACCGAGAACCAGAACTTGATCAGGTGCACGCCGCTGCGCACCAGCTGGCGCTCGAACTGCGGCGTCTGG
>JALOSH010000401.1 GCA_025458545.1 Hydrogenophaga sp. | reverse complement strand
CGCCCGACACCAGGACGCACCATGATTTCCAAAATGCCGCTTCAAGTCTGGATACTGACCCTCTCGGCCTTTGCCATCGGCACGGCTGAATTCGTCATTGCCGGCATCCTCACGCAAGTGGCTGAAAGCCTGCAGGTCAGCACCGGGCAGGCCGGCCACCTGATTACCGCCTATGCGCTGGCCATCGTGGTGGGCGGCCCCATCCTCACGCTGTGGTTGGCGCGTTTTGACAAGCGCCAGGTGCTGCTGGGCCTGATGGCCTTGTTCATCGTGGGTAACGTCTTGGCTGCGTCCACCGACAGCTACGCGGTGTTGCTCGCCAGCCGCGTGCTGGCCGGGCTGACGCAGGGGCCGTTTTACGGTATCGGCGCGGTGGTGGCCACGCGGCTGGTGTCTGAAAAACTCGCTGGTCAGGCGGTGGGGCAGATGTTTGCCGGGCTCACGCTGGCCAATGTGCTGGGTGTGCCTGCCGGTGCGTGGATCGGCAACACCTTTGGCTGGAACGTGACGTTCTGGGTGGTGGCCGCGCTGGGTGTGGTGGCGGCCGCGGCCATCTCGGTGGTGATCCCGCAGCAAGCCCCGGAAGCGCGCCGAAGCCTGGCCTCGCAAGTGGCCGCCTTTCGCAATCCGCAGTTGCTGGCCAGTCTGGCCATCACCATGCTGGGCTGGGCCGGTTTCATGACCTTCTACGGCTACATCGCCCCGGTGGCCGAGCAGGTGGCCGGCTTTGCCCGCAGCGACCTGACCTGGATCCTCGTGGTGGTGGGCGCGGGCTTGGTGCTGGGCAACACCCTGGGCGGCAAGTCGGCCGACGCCAACCTGAGCCGCGCCCTCAAGCTCTGGCCCGCCGCCATGATCGCTTCATTGATCGTGGTCGGTCTGGTGGCCTCGCAGCCCTGGCTGTTTGTCGGTTCGGCCTTTGTGTTCGGCGTCGTTTCGTTTGCCAACGTGCCGCCCATGCAGATGCGGGTGATGCAGCACGGCGGCGCGGCGCCCGAGCTGGCGGCCACTGCCAACATTTCGGCCTTCAACATCGCCAATGCCTTGGGCGGCGTGATCGGTGGTGTGGTGGTGGACGGCTCGCTCGGCGCGGCTGCCATACCTTTCGCTGCTGCCGTGGTGCCCTTTGTCGGTCTGCTGTTCATCTGGTGGCAAGAGCGCAGGCCAGTGCTGGCGACCGTTTGACAACCACCGTTTCCGTTTCCACTCACCCTCTTTCAACAGGAGATTCCCATGAAAGCCGTTGCCCTTACCCGCTATCTGCCCATTGACCACCCCGAATCGTTCATCGATGTGGAGCTGCCGCTGCCCGAGCCGATGGGGCGCGATCTGCTGGTGGCCGTTCACGCCGTCGCGGTGAACCCGGTGGACACCAAGGTGCGCGCGCCCAAAGACAAGGTAGAGACCACCCCGCGTGTGCTGGGCTGGGACGCCAGCGGTGTGGTGCAGGCCGTTGGCCCAGAAGTGACGTTGTTCAAGGTGGGCGACCCGGTGTACTACGCTGGCGACATCACCCGCTCGGGCTCCAACGCACAGTACCAGCTGGTGGACGAGCGCATCGTCGGCCACAAACCGGCCAGCCTGTCGCACGCCGAAGCGGCGGCTCTGCCGCTGACCACCATCACCGCCTACGAAGCGTTTTTTGACCGCTTGCGCATCCGCCGCGATGGTGGAAACCAGGGTCAGAGCATCCTGATCATCGGCGCCAGTGGCGGCGTGGGCTCCATCGGCATCCAGCTGGCCAAACGCGCCGGGCTGACGGTGATCGCCACCGCCTCGCGGTCCGAGACCATCGCCTGGGTTAAGGAGCTGGGCGCCGACCATGTGGTCACCCACCGCGAACCGCTGGTGGAGCAGGTGCGCTCGCTCGGCATCCAGCACGTGGACCATGTCGCCATCTTCAACGACATGCGCCACTGGACGGCCGCCGTGGAGCTGGTGCGGCCGCAAGGCGGCATCGTCAGCATCGACGACACCGACCTGCCCATGCCCATGGGCGGCATGAAGACCAAGGCCGCCAGCCTGCATTGGGAGTTCATGTTCGCGCGCGCCATGCACCAGACGCCCGACATGATCGAGCAGCACCGCCTGCTGACGTTTGTGGCGCAAGAGATCGACGCCGGGCGCATCCGCACCACCGTGTCGGAAGTGCTGCGGCCCATCAACGCCGCCAACCTGCGGCAGGCCCATGCGCTGGTGGAAAGCGGTCGTGCGCGCGGAAAGATCGTGCTCGAAGGCTTTTGAATGGGACCCGTCAGATTCAAAATTCCAGCCAGTGCCTGATCACTTTCAGTGATGCAGTCTGTGCCCCTCGATCACGTGACGGTGACGATCCGCCCGCCGCATCCAGGTCGGCATGGTCGGCATCAACGTGCCGATCCCGGTGCCCATGGCCAGGCAGGGTTTCGGCGGCTGGAAGAAGAGCCTGTTCGGCGACATGCACGCGTATGGCGAAGAGGGCGTTCGCTTTTACACCAAGCAAAAGTCCATCATGCAGCGCTGGCCGGAGACGACGGCCAAGGGGGCGGAGTTTGTGATGCCGACGTCGAAGTAAAGTATTCCCCCCGCGCCGCCTGCGGCGTCACCCCCCAGGGGGCGCCACTGGCGGCCCGGCGGAGCCGGTTCCGCGGTGGCACTGGTCAAGACACATCGGCCCCGTGCGACACCGGTCCTTTTCCGAGGGCTTGGTGACATCCAGTGGCAAGTAC
>JALOSH010000400.1 GCA_025458545.1 Hydrogenophaga sp. | reverse complement strand
GTCGCCCTTGCCGTCGACCAGGATCACGTCGCCCGGCTTGGCGACCGCCATCGCGGCGTGGATCATCAGGTTGTCGCCGGGGCGCACTTCCACCGTCAGCGCCGGGCCGGCAAAGCGCATCGACGGTGCCAGCGGCGCAATGCGTCCGTGCAGCGCACCGCGGCGGCCGGCCACATCGGCCAGGATGGACGAGGGGAACTGGGCCGCCTGGTCCACCACGGCAGGGTCGACCCGCTCGAAGTCACGGATCACATCGGGCCATGCAGCGGCTTGACTCATGAGAGCCTCCTACAGAAAAGGTGGGGATGGGGTGGGTGTGCGGAGTTGCGCCCGCTGGGGCGGCAGCGCCCAGGGTGGCGCGAGCTCAGTCGAGCTGGGCGCCGGATTCCTTGACGGTCTTGCCCCAGGTGACGATGTCACTGCGGATCAGTTCTGCAAACTGTTCCGGCGTGCCGCCCAGCGGATCGGCGCCGCCATCGGCCAGGCGCTTGCGCAGGTCAGGCGCCTGCAAGGCCTTGTTGAACTCGGTGTTCAGTCGCTCGATGATGTCCTTGGGCGTGCCGGTGGGCGCCAGGAAGCCCCACCAGGTGATGGCGTCGAAGCCCTTGTAGCCGCTCTCGCCGACGGTGGGCGTCTGCGGCAGGTCGTCGACCCGCTTGGCGGACGTGACGGCCAGCGGGCGCAGCTTGCCGTTGCGGATCTGCTGCAGCACCGAGGGGACCGATGAGACGTAGATCTGCACCTGCCCGCCGATGACATCGTTCAGGGCCTGGTTGGCGCCCTTGTACGGGATGTGCTGGAACTTCACGCCGGCCGTCTTCTGGAACTGTTCGCCGGTGAGGTGCGCCACGGTGCCATTGCCTGGCGATGCGAAGTTCACCTCGCCCGGCTTGGCCTTGGCTGCGGCCACCAGGTCGCCGATGGTCTTCAGCGGCGACTGCGCGCCCACCACGATGACCAGGGGCGCGCTGGCCACCAGCCCGATGGGCGCCAGGTCCTTGACCGGGTTGTACGGCAGCTTGCTGTACAGCGTGACGTTGATCGCCAGGTTGCTGGTCTGGCCCAGCACGAGCGTGTAGCCGTCGGCGGGCGACTTGGCGGCCGTGTCGATGCCCAGGTTGCCACCGGCCCCGGACTTGTTCTCAATCACGAAGGTCCAGCCCGTGTTGCTGGCCACCTTTTGCGTGATGTCGCGGGCGATGATGTCGGTGCCGCCGCCGGGCGGGAAGGGCACGACCACGCGGATGGCCTTGGCCGGGTAGCCCTGCGCAAGGGCGCTGCTGCTGGCGATCAGTGCTGCGGCACCGAGCAGGGTGCGTCGGGTCATCGTCATGTCTGTCTCCGTCGTTTTTGATCTCGGAGCGGAGTATTGGGTGCACACACCGATCGAGTCCAATCGATAATTTCTTCCAAATCATTCACTGGACTTTTGCAATGGACTTGCGGGACCTGCGTTACTTCGAGACCATCGCCGAGCTCGAGCACATCGGTCGCGCCACCGAGCGGCTGCACCGCACGCAGCCCGCGCTGACCAGCTGCGTGCGCCGGCTGGAGCAGGCCTGCGGTGCGCCACTGCTGGAAAAGTCGGGCCGTGGCATCCGGCTCACCGCCGCTGGCAAGGTGCTGCTGAAGTGGGCACAGCGCATGCGATTCGACGTCGAGGACGCACGTCGCGAGATCGGGGACATCGGGCGCGGCCTGTCGGGCCACATCCGCATCGGCATCGTGCCCACGGCGGCGCAGTTCCTGCTGCCTCCGGCGGCCCGCCGACTGATGCAGCAGGCGCCCGAGGTGACGCTGAAAACCGTGGTCGGCCTGATCGACGCGCTCAAGCCGATGCTGCGGTCGGGCGAACTCGATCTCATGGTCGGCACCGAAAGCCCCGACGAGCCGGGCTTCACGTCGCAGCGCCTGGCGGAAGACGAGATCGTCGTCGCGGCCAGTGCCAGCCATGACGTGCTGCGCAGCACGCCGACGCTGCGCGATCTGACGGCCTACCGCTGGGTGCTGCAGCCACCTGGTGCGCCCACGCGAGACTGGCTGGACCACACCTTCGACCGCAAGCGCCTGCCGCGGCCCCGCGTGCAGGTCGAGAGCACGATGCTGCTGATGCTGCCGGCCCTGATCGCGGAGACGGGACTGCTGAGCTTCATCTCGCGCCATCACCTCGACGCCGCGGACAGCCGTTCACCTTTGCGCGAAGTGCCGCTGAAGGAGACCACGATGCGCCGTCGCCTGGTTGTCACCTACCGCGACAGCAGCTACTTGTTGCCGGCTGCTCGGCTGTTGATCGATCTGCTGGGTGAGGTGGGGCGAGATGGTCTGGAGCGATGAGGTCCTGGAATGGCAGCTTCGGTACCACCGGTGCGGTGGAGCGAGTTCGGAGGTGGTGTGAATCCGTCGCCCCTCTCGTCCGGCGGCTGACCTCTTCGGCGCATCTCTCGAAGGCTCGTGCGACGGACAAGTTCCAAGGTGGAACGGTTGCTCGACCCGAAGGCCGTCATTGGCTGCCACGGGTCGAGTTGCGACGGCATCAATCACGGAAAGCGGTCGGTCGAACCTACTCACGACTGAAGGACAGTTTCATAGTGCGAACTTGAACTGCCAGATTCGGCCAATTGCCGTCTCTCGTGGTTGGCAGCTTCCGAGGAACTGGGGGTTCACGCCCACATCACCGGCCGTGGCGATTGCCACGGCCAGATCCGCAAC
>JALOSH010000044.1 GCA_025458545.1 Hydrogenophaga sp. | reverse complement strand
CCGAAATGCTGGTGGACGAGTGGCCGACGCCGAAGGTGTCGTATTCGCTCTCGGTGCGGCGGGGGAAACCACTCACGCCGCCGAGCTGGCGCAGCGTGTCCATGCGGTCGCGCCGACCGGTCAGGATCTTGTGCGGGTAGGTCTGATGGCCCACGTCCCACACCAGTCGGTCTTCGGGCGTGTTGAACACGTAGTGCAGCGCGACGGTGAGCTCCACCGTGCCCAGGTTGGAACCCAGGTGTCCACCGGTCTTGGACACGCTGTCGAGCAAGAAATCGCGCAGTTCCGTGGCCAGGGGGTGCAGCTGCGCTCGGCTGAGGCGGCGCAGGTCCGCAGGGGATTGGATGGTGGACAGCAGGTTGCTCATGGCGATTTCACGGTTGGACCGTTGTTCAACTGGCGCGCCGACCGACCCAGTCGGCCAGGGCGTGCAGGGTGTCGGTGCGGGTGAGGCCGCTGCGGGCCAGGGCCTCGTGGGCCTGCTTCAGCACGCGGTCGGCATAGGCCTGGGCCTGCGCCAACCCCATCAGCGACACAAAAGTGGGTTTGTCGGCAGCGGCGTCTTTGCCAGCGGTCTTGCCCAGGGTGGCGGAATCGGCGGTCACGTCGAGCACGTCGTCCACCACCTGGAAGGCCAGCCCCAGGCAGGCGCCGTACAGGCCCAGCTGCTCTCGGGCGCTCGCATTCAGGGGCCCGGTGCTCGCCCCCATCAGCACGCTGGCCTGCAGCAGGGCGCCGGTTTTCAGGCGGTGCATGGCTTCGAGCTCGGGCTGGTCCAGCGCCAGACCCACACTGGCCAGGTCGACCGCCTGGCCACCGGCCATGCCGAAAGCGCCGGCGGCCTGGGCCAGCTGGCGGCACAAACTCGATGCGAGGGATGGTGCCACCGTGCCATCCTCGGGCACCACCAATTCAAAAGCCAATGCCTGCAAGGCGTCACCCACCAGCAGCGCCTGTGCTTCACCGAACCGCACATGCACCGTGGGCTTGCCCCGGCGCAGCACGTCGTTGTCCATGCAGGGCATGTCGTCGTGGACCAGCGAATAGGCGTGGATCAGTTCCAGGGCGCAGCCCGCACGCAGCGCGGCCGGCTGATGCCCGCCGACCGCTTCGCAGGCGGCCAGCGCCAGCAGCGGTCGCAGGCGTTTGCCGCCATCCAGCACCGCATAACGCATGGCCTCGCCCAGGCCTGCAGGGGCGTCGGGCGGCACCCAGGCGCCCAGGGCTGTTTCCACCAGCGCCTGCTGTGCGGTGCGCCAGGCGGCGAAATCCAGACCGGGCGACAGCACCGCGCTCATGCACCGTCCCAGGGTTTGGGTTCGCCGGCCTCCAGCACCTTGATCTGGTTCTCCACCACGTCCAGGCGACTGCGGCAGTAGGCCAGCAGTTCAGCGCCCCGCTGGTAGCGGGTCAACAACTGGTCCAGAGGCAGTTGTCCGGCATCGAGTTGCGACACCAGCTGCTCCAGCTCTTCGAGGGCGGCCTCGTAGCTGACGGCCACGTCGGTGCCAGCGCGGGCACGGGGAGCTTTGGCGGATGAGGAAGCGGTCATTCGGTGGGGGAGCGTTCGGACGCACCAGAACGGGGACAGCGGCGAATTTTATCCCGCACACCCGTTCAGACCTGACACCAGGGTTGCCCGGGGCCCAGGGCCCGACCGCTGCCCGTCGAACCCTGGCCCCCCGGGGTAGAATCCGCGCTCTTTTTTTCCTTGTTCAACTGACGGGCCTCAAATGCCCGGAGGGACGCAGCACTTCCACCCTTCCCGCGCAGACCGTTCACTCGCTCCAGCGCTTCACCCTGCCCCTTCATCCGGGAACTTGAGACGATCTTTCAGCGCGGGCCCCGCTATGTGGGGCATGCCAACGCGGTGCCCGAACCGGGTGACTACTTTGCCCTGCCGCAAGAGGGAGAGGGTCGTGCCCTGGTGCGCACGGCCAAGGGCGTGGAACTGGTGTCCAACGTCTGCCGCCATCGCCAGGCGGTGATGCTCAAGGGCCGGGGCAACCTGGGCCAGAGCGCGCAAGGCCACAGCGGTGGCCAGATCGTCTGCCCGCTGCACCGCTGGACCTACAGCGGCGGCCAGAGCGACAACAGCCAGCTCGGCACGCTGCTGGGTGCGCCTCACTTTTCGCACGACCCCTGCGCCGACCTGCGGCGCTACCCGTTGCGCGAGTGGAACGGCCTGCTGTTCGAAGACAACGGGCGCGACATCGCCGCCGACCTGGCCCACATGGGACCGGCATCCACCCTGAGCTTCGACGGCATGGTGCTCGGCCACGTGGAGCTGCACACCTGCCACTACAACTGGAAGACCTTCATCGAGGTCTATCTGGAGGACTACCACGTCGCGCCTTTCCACCCCGGCCTGGGCAACTTCGTGAGCTGCGACGACCTGACATGGGAGTTCAAGCCCGAGTATTCGGTGCAGACGGTGGGTATCCGGAACCTGCTCAAGTCGGGCAGCGCCACTTACCAGCGGTGGCACGAGGTGCTGATGAAGTACCGCAACGGCGAACTGCCCGAACAGGGCGCGGTCTGGCTGACCTACTACCCGCACATCATGGTGGAGTGGTACCCGCACGTGCTCACCGTGTCGACACTGCACCCGATCAGCGTGGACAAGACGCTGAACATGGTGGAGTTTTACTACCCGGAAGAGATCGCGGCGTTCGAACCCGAACTGATGGCCGCGCAGCGCGCCGCTTACATGGAAACCTGCGCAGAAGACGACGAGATCGCCGAACGCATGGACGCCGGTCGCAAGGCCCTGTACCAGCGCGGCGACAACGAAGTCGGGCCGTATCAAAGCCCGATGGAAGACGGTATGCAGCATTTCCACGAGTGGTATCGCGACAAGCTCCCCCCTGCGCCGCCTTCGGCGTCACCCCCCGAGGGGGGCGTCACTGGCGGCCCGGCGAAGCCGGTTCCGCGGTGACTCTCGGCTCGGACACTGCACGCGTGACACTCCTTTTGTTGCAAACACCTTTGGCGAGCGAAGTGTCTTCGCCCCAGGCCACAGCGGAACCGGCTTCGCCGGGCCGCTGGTGGCGCCCCCTGGGTAGTGACGCCGCAGGCGGCGCGGGGGGATTGTCGTGATCTGGATGCTGCTGGCCTCGCTGTTCTTCGCCGTCATGGGCGTGTGCATCAAGTTCGCGTCGGTGCACTTCAACAGCTTCGAGATCGTGGCCTACCGGGGCATGGTGGGCGTGATCTTCCTGTTCGGCTTCACCCGTTTGAGAGGCATTTCCCTCAAAACCACGGTCCCGATGATGCACCTCTGGCGCAGTGTGGTGGGCACGGTCTCGCTCACCGCCTGGTTCTATGCCATCGCCGTGCTGCCGCTGGCCACGGCCATGACACTGAATTACATGAGCAGCGTCTGGATCGCCGCGTTCCTGCTCGGTGGCGCGCTGCTCACGCAGGGCCGCAACGCGCCGATTCGACAGCAGGGCCCGCTGTTCCTCACGGTGCTGGTGGGGTTTGGCGGGGTGGCCATGATGCTGCGCCCCAACCTGAACCCGGACCAGGTGCTGGGCGGACTGGTGGGTCTGCTCTCGGGCATCTTTGCCGCGTTCGCCTACCTGCAGGTGGCCGCGCTCAGCCGCGCGGGCGAACCCGAAAGCCGTACCGTGTTTTACTTCTCTGCGGGCGCCGTGCTGGCCGGTCTGCTGGGCATGTTTTTCGTGGGTGCCACGCCCTGGCACTGGCCTTCGGCGCTGTGGCTGGTGCCGATCGGCCTGCTGGCACTGGGTGGCCAGCTCTGCATGACCCGCGCCTACTCGCGCGGCGCGACCCTGGTGGTGGCCAACCTGCAGTATTCGGGCATCGTGTTCGCGGGCATCTTCAGCCTGGTGATCTTCGGCGACCAGTTGCCGCTGATGGGCTGGCTGGGCATGGCACTCATCATCGCCAGCGGCATCACCGCCACGGTGTTGCGCGCGCGCGCCATTCCCAACGCGCCGGCCGAAGAACACTGAGCCGGACGCGCATCCATTCCGCATTACGGCGTCAAACGGCACACCTGCAAACCTTCGGCTTATTGGGCATGGGCTGTGGCTTGCCACACAATGGTTTGTATGCACACCACCCTCATTGCCACCGCGCAGCTGCAAGCCCTGATGGATGCCGGCACGCCGCTGCGCGTGTTCGACTGCAGTTCCGACCTGATGAACCCGGCCGCAGGGGCCGACCAGTTCCTCCAGGCCCACCTGCCAGGCGCCCGCCATGCCGACCTGGGCCGCGACCTGAGTGCGCATGCCGGCGGCGAGCGCGCCAGTGGCGGGCGACACCCGCTGCCGACCCGCGAAGCCTTTGCCCACTGGCTGGCACACGCGGGTGTGGACCACGACATGCAGGTGGTCGTGTACGACCGCCAGGGCGCCAACTACTGCGGTCGCCTGTGGTGGATGCTCAAGTGGTGTGGTCATGAAGCGGTGGCCGTGCTCGACGGCGGTTTGCAGGCCTGGCAGGCGGCGGGTGGTGCGGTGCACAGCGGGCCCGCCCACCAGCCCGATCGCCCCGGCAGCTTCGTGTTGCAGACCGCACGGGCGGACACCGCCGACACCCGCGGCATCGCCAGCCAACTCGGCTCCCGCGGCCAGACCCTGATCGACGCCCGCAGCGCGCCTCGATTCCGTGGCGAGATCGAACCGCTGGACCCGGTGGCGGGCCACATCCCCGGGGCACTCAACCGCCCGTTTGCCGACAACCTGGGGCCCGACGGCCGCTTCAAGCCTGCACCACAGCTGCGGGCCGAATTCGAGCAACTGCTGGCGGGGCGAGACCCGGCAACGGTGGTCCACCACTGTGGCAGCGGCGTGAGCGCGGTACCCAACCTGCTGGCCATGGAACTCGCGGGCCTGGGCCGCGGCCAGCTCTACCCCGGCAGCTGGAGCGAATGGTGCAACACACAAGGCATGCCTTGCGCGCAGAGTCAAGCCGGTTGAAGAACTGCCGAAACACAGTCAACCTTGCACACTAGAAACAGCTTGCGGCTTTGCAAACCCTGTCATCGCCTTGAACACCCAGAAACCCACCGACAGCGGGAACTCCCGTGATCTGTTTCTGCTTCGCACCCTGGAGCAGATTGGCCTGTTGATCGCGGCCTCCGGGCTGGCACTGACCCTTTATTTCTTCTTTTTCACCCCGTTTCCGTCCGACGCGCTGCCCGCGGCCTTGATCACCCTGTTTGCGGGGACGGGGTGGGGTTTGATCAGGCTAGGTTACCTGCGCTACACCGCGCACCTGGTGATCGTGGGTGTCATGACGGCCGCCACCGCTGCTGCCTTGAGCTTCGGTTCGGTGCGCGCAGCGGGCGTGTTGTTGTTCCTGGGCGCAGTGGCGGGCGCGGGCATCTTCACCGACCGAAAGTCCTTGATCGCGACCGTAGTCGCCTCGATCGCGCTCATCTTTGCCTTGGTGTTCGCCGAATGGCAAGGCTGGCTGGTGCCGCGCAATGTCCGGTCTGGCGCACCCGCATTGGTGACCTACATCACGACCATCCTGGTGGTGGCCCTGATGGTGTACTACAGCCGAAACCGGACCGAACAAACCCTGTCCGAACTGACCGCTGAGCTCGACAACCGCCGCCGCACCGAAAAGGAGCGCGACCGCAACCTCGAACGCTTCAGGCGGATTTTCCACACCAGCCCCAGCCCGATGCTGGCGCAGTCGGCCCGCAACGGCGCGATCCTCGACGTGAACCCGGCCTTCGAACGCTGTTATGGCTACACCCGAGACCAGGTGCTCGGCCGCACCGACAACTTTCTGTGGGCAGACCAGGCGCAGCGTGCACGGTATCTGGAGCGCCTGATTGGCCACCGCCGGACCGACCAGGAACAGGCCACCGCCTTGCGCGCCGATGGCCAGCACTTCGAGGCCCTGATTTCCAGCGAACTGGGCGACGATCCGGAAGACCGGCTGGTCATCACCACCGTGGCCGACATCACCGCGCAGAACGAAGCCCTCGAACGGGTGCGCCGTTCCGAAGAACGGTTCGCCAAGGCATTCAACTTCGCCCCGATGAACCTCGCCATCACACGCCTTGACGACGGACAGATCGTAGAGGTCAACCGGCCAGGGAACTTCTTGCCGGGTCTCAAAGCAGGTGACCTGCGCGGGAAGACCACGATGGAAGCGGGCGGCTGGCTGACACCGGAGGACCGTCAGGCATTTGTCGACCGTTTGCGGCGCGATGGCCGGCTAGACGCTTACGAAAGCAAGATGCGCAGCCGACGCGGCCAACACATCGATGTGCGGCTCTGGGCCGTGATCATCGACATCGATGGCGAGCAGTGCATCCTCTCGTCCACCGTTGACATCACAGAGGAAAAGCGGCGCGAGGCCGTGTTGTTGAGCGTGGCGCAAGGCATGACCGGCGAGACCGGCGAGGCTTTTTTCAGGGCTCTGACCCGCCACGCGGCCACCGCGTTCAAGGCTGACCTGGTGGTGGTCAGCGAGCTGCTGGCCGACCAAAGGGTGCAGACCCTGGCCGTGTCCAAGAACGGCGCCCTGCATCCGAACTTCATCTACTCCCCGCAAGGCACGCCCTGCGGCGAAACGCTCTCTCGCACCGATCTCTGCGTTCACGAAGACGGTCTGGCCACCGCCTTCCCCGCCGAGCAACCTCTCACTGGCATCCATGCCAACGCCTATGTCGGCCAGTGCCTGCGCGACCAGGACGGCACAGCGATTGGCGTACTCAAGGCGATGTGGCGCCAGCCCATATCGCTCAACGCCGAGATGAGAGCCCTGATGTCGATTTTTTCGAGCAGGGCAACAGCGGAACTCATGCGGCTTCGGCGCGAGCGCGAGATTCAGCAGCTCAACGCCACGCTGGAAAATCGGGTACGCGAACGCACGGCGGACCTGCAAAAGCTCAACGCCGAGCTCGACTCCTTCGCCTACTCGGTTTCGCACGACCTGAAGTCACCGCTGCGCGCCATCGACGGCTTCACCCTGCTCCTGCAAGAGTCCATGGGCGAACGCCTGAAGGACGATGAACGCGACATCTTCCAGCGCGTACTGGTCGCCACGGGGCGCATGTCCCGCCTGATCGCCGACCTGCTGGCGCTGGCACGCATCAGCCAAGGATCGATGTCGCGGGACCCTGTCGACCTCAGCGCGATGGCACTGGAGATATTGGGCGAAGCGCAGCAACGCCAGCCTGGCCGCAGACTGCAATGGCGCGTGAGCCCAGGCCTCCACGCCAACTGCGACGCGCGGCTGCTGCGCATCGCGCTGGAGAATCTGATTGGCAACGCGGTGAAGTACACCCGCGACCAGCCGGAACCACTGATCGAAGTGGGTCAGCGTGAAGTGATCCTGCAGACGCAAGAGTTCTTCGTCCGCGACAACGGCAGCGGCTTTGACATGGCGCACGCCGACAAGCTGTTCAAGCCCTTCCAGCGCCTGCACATGCCGAGCAGCGGCTTCGAGGGCACAGGCATCGGCCTGGCCACGGTGCGCCGCATCGTGGAGCGCCACGGCGGCAGTATCCGCGGCGAATCGGTCTCCGGCCAGGGGGCGACCTTTGCCTTCCACCTGGGCTTGCCCTCGCAACTTCAGCCCGCAGCGCCGCCGGGCGAGAAGGTCCGCGCATGATCCACACCAGCCCCCAGCCAGCGGTGGAGCACGACGACCCGCTGGCGCGCGGCCAGTCGGCCTTTCTGCTGCAGCAGCAACAACGTGGCCTGGGTGCCTTGCTGCTCGCACTGAGCCTGGCAGCACCCTTGATCACCCTGGGGGTGTGGCTTCGTGAAGGCTTCTCGCCATTGATGGCGGTGTGCGCCGGGCTCACCCTGGTGGTGTGGCTCTGCAAAGGGCTGTTTCTTCGCGGCCGCATTCGGCTGTCCGCGCACTTGGTGATCATCACCATCTTGCTGGCTTCCGTGGCGGGCATTGCCGCTCACGGCACGGTGCGCAGCGCGGCGGTGCTGGTCATGGTGGCCGGGGTGGTGGGGGCGGGCGCGTTCCTGCCCCGTCGCACCATGATCATCGCCGCCCTGTTCAGCGTGGTGGCTCTCGGGGTGCTCAATGCCATGGAGATCCACGGACTGCTGCCCAAGCCGAACATGCAGGCCGGCTGGGCGGTCTGGATCACCCAGACCTCGGTGCTGCTGAGTGTGCTGGTGAGCGTTTTCCATGGGCGCAACCGCATGCGCGAAGCCTTCATGGAACAGGAACAGTCGCTCGCCCGGGCACTGAAGAGCGAGGCCGAGCAGCGCACAAGCGAGGTTCGGTTCACAGGCCTGTTCCGCAGCAACCCGGCCGCCACCCTGGTGCAACGCTTGCCCTCGCGCGAGGTGATCGACGCCAACGACGCCTTTGTGCGTGCCTTTGGCCACGAGCGAGACCAGCTGGTGGGCCATGTGCCGCCGGTGTTGTGGGCCGATCCGGCCGACCAGCTCGCATTCCGTGCCGTGCTGCAGACCGAAGGGCGGGTGCACGGCCTGCGCGCCCAAGGTGTGCGGCAAAACGGCAGCACGTTCGAGATGCTGGTCTATGCCGAGTTCGTCGATGAAGGGACCGACCGGCTGGTCATCACCATGGTGCTCGATGTCAGTGCCGAAGTGGCCTCGCGGCGTGCGCTGGAATACTCCGAAGAGCGGTTTTCCAAGGCGTTCAACTTCAGCCCGCTGGGCATGACCATCGCCCGCTTGAGCGACGGCCGTTTCATGGAGGTGAATCCTTCCAACGAACGCGTGCTGGGCTACTCCCAGGCAGACCTTCTGGGCAAGACCTCGCTGGAAGCCGGTGTCTGGATCTGCGAGCAGGACCGCACGGATTTCATCGAAAAACTGCGCAGCGAAGACCGTCTGGAAGCCTACGAGACGCGCATGCGCAGCAAGATGGGGCGAGAGGTGCCGGTGCGCATCTGGGCCGAGAACATCGTGATCGACGGCGCGCCGTGTTCGCTGGCCTTCACGCTCAACGTGGAGGCGGAGAAGCACCGCGAAGCCCTGCTGATCGAAATGGCCCAGGGCGTCTCAGGCGCCACGGGGGAGGCTTTTTTCCGATCGCTGGTGCAGCACCTGGCCCGGGCGCTGCAGGCCGACCTGGTGATCGCCGGAGAACTCGACGGGCCCGACCAGGTGCAGTCGCTGGCAGCGTGTTTCGCCGGCGAGATCGTGCCGGATGTGCGCTACCGGCTTGAAGAGACGCCCTGTGCGAGGGCGATTCGTGCGCCGCTGGGCGTGCACTTTGTCAACCGGATGCGCACCGTATTGCCTGCCGCACGCTTCCCGATTGGTGAAGGTTTCGACACCTACCTGGGGATTGCGCTGCGCGATGCCGACGGCAGCCCCATCGGAGTGCTCATGGCGCTTTGGACATCAGCCCGCCCCCTGAAGTCCGACATGCAGGCGCTCATGACGATTTTTGGCAGCCGCTGCACCGCCGAGCTGGTGCGACTGCGACGCGACCGCGAGATCAGCAAACTGCAAGACACCCTGGAACAGCGCGTCAAGGCCCGCACCGAACAACTCGAATACCTCAACCGCGAGCTGGACTCCTTTGCCTATTCGGTCTCGCACGACCTGAAGTCGCCCCTGCGCTCCATCGGCGGCTTCAGCCACCTCTTGCGCGAGCAAATCGAGGGCCGCATGACCGACGCAGACCGCGACCTGTTCGACCGCGTCGACACGTCGGTGCAGCGCATGAACAGCCTGATCACCGACTTGCTGGCGCTGGCGCGGGTGAGCCAGGGCAGCCTGCAGCGCATGAACGTGAACCTGAGCGAACTGGCCGAAGACGTGATCCGCCAGGAACGCCACCGCGACCCGACCCGCACGGTGCAGGTGAAGATCGCGCCCGGCCTGATGGCCAACTGCGACGCCCGCATGGCCCACATCGTGCTGGAGAACCTGCTGGGCAACGCCTGGAAATACACCCGGCAACAGCCGCTGGCCCTGATCGAACTTGGCGAGGCCACGCGCGCGCCAGGACAGGCACCGGTGTTCTTCGTGCGCGACAACGGCGCCGGGTTCGACATGACCCGCGCCGACCGCCTGTTCAAACCCTTCAACCGCCTGCACGGGAGCAACGAGTTCGAAGGATCGGGCGTCGGTCTGGCCACGGTGCGCCGCATCCTCGAACGCCACGGCGGACGCATCCGTGGCGAAGGCCAGGAGGGTCAGGGCTCGGTGTTCGAGTTTTCTTTCGGAAACAGTGAATAGCCCCCCGCGCCGCCTGCGGCGTCACCCCCCAGGGGGCAATACCGGCGGCCTGGCAAAGCCAGTTCCGCGGTATTCCAGGCTCGGGCACGTGCTCCGGAGAGCGGCATATACTGGCAGATGGGAAGTTCAACCCAGGGATGCCGCGGAACCGGCTTTGCCGGGCCGCCAGCATCGCCCCCCTGGGGGGTGACGCCGCAGGCGGCGCGGGGGGAGCCGTTCAATGCGCCAGGCTGCTCACCAGTGTGACCAGCGCAATGCCCGCCAGCAGCCAGGCGACCTGGGCCGCGGTTTCGCGCAGGCCCAGGCGTTTTTGCAGCTGCGGGATCAGATCGGCCAGCGCCACGTAGACAAAGCTGCTGGAAGCCGCCACCAGAAAGTACGGCAGGTAGTCGGCCAGTTGCGCCACCAGAAAGTAACCCACCAGCCCGCCGAGCGCGGTGACCGTGCCGGCCATCGACACCTTGATCACCGCCGCGCGCCGCGTGCCCGACGTCTGCTGCAACACCACCAGATCGCCCATGTGGTGCGGCACCTCGTGCGCCATCACCGCCACCGCCGCGATCACACCCAGCCGCAGATCGGCCACAAAGGCCGAGGCGATCAGGATGCCGTCACCAAACGCGTGCACGCTGTCTCCCGCCAGCACCGCCCAGCCGCCCGAACGCGGCTCGGCGGGCGAACCATGGCCGTGAGCGTGTCCGTGAGCGTGGGCATGTGGATGCGCATGGCTGTGCGCATGGTCGTGGCCGTGTGCGTGGTCGTCGCCCTCGGCCGATCCGCCACCCTGGTGGTGTTCGTGCCCGTGGTGCCAGAGCTCGGCCTTGTCCAGCAGAAAAAAGAACACCAGGCCGGCCAGCAGCATGGCAAACAGCTCGTGTGCACCCGCCTCGCTCTCGAACGCCTCGGGCAACAAATGCATGAAGGCGGTGGCCATCAGCGCGCCAGCCGCCAGGCTCAGCATGTGCTGGGTGTAGCGGGCCAGCATGGCAAAGCTCAGCACGGCCGCGATCCAGACGCTGCCGACACCGGCCGTGATGGTGGCGATCAGGATGGCAAACAGGATCATTGACAACAGTCCATAAAAAAGGGCCGCGTGTGCGGCCCCCGGGGTCGGGTTGGAGTGCCCGGCGTCAGGCCACGCCGTGCTGCTTGAACCAGGCCGTGGCCCGCTTCCAGCCGTCTTCGGCCGGCTCCTTGCGGAAGCTCGGGCGGTAGTCGGCGTGAAAGGCGTGCGGGGCGTCGGGGTAGACCACAAAGGTCGAAGCCTTGGCCGCTGCATTGCCAGCGGCCAGCGCAGCCTTCATCTTATCAACCGTGTCCAGCGGAATCCCGGTGTCGGCCCCGCCATACAAACCCAGCACCGGGCCGTGCAACCGGGCGGCCACGTCCACCGGGTGCCTGGGATTGAGTTCGCTGGTGGCGCCCACCAGGCGACCGTACCACGCCACACCAGCCTTCACTTTGGGGTTGTGGGCGGCATAGAGCCAGGTCTGGCGACCGCCCCAGCAAAAGCCCGTCACGCCCAGCTTGTTGGTGTCGCCGCCGTTGGCCGCCGCCCACTGCACCGTGGCGTCCAGATCGGCCATCACTTGCGCGTCGGGCACCTTGGAGATCACCTCGGCGATCAGCTTGGCCATCTCGCCATAACTTTGCGCATCGCCCTGGCGCACGAACAGCTCGGGTGCAATCGCCATGTAACCGGCCTGCGCGAAACGCCGCGCGGTGTCGGCAATGTATTCGTGCACACCAAAAATCTCCGACAGCACCAGCACCACCGGCAGCCCCGTCTTGCCCGTCGGCGCCGCGCGGTAGGCCGGCATCTTGAACCCGTTGACATCGATCATCACGTCACCCGCGGTGAGCCCGGTGGCCGGCGTGTTGATGGCCGT
>JALOSH010000399.1 GCA_025458545.1 Hydrogenophaga sp. | reverse complement strand
CCGCCCGTACCTGATCGCCGAGATGTCGGGCAACCACAACCAGTCGCTGGAGCGCGCGCTGGAGATCGTGGACGCCGCCGCCGCGCACGGCGCCGACGCAATCAAGCTGCAGACCTACACGGCCGACACCATGACGCTGAACCTGCGCATGCCCGGGTTTGTGATCGACGACCCCAAAAGCCTGTGGGCGGGGCGCCAACTCTACGAGCTGTACCAAGAGGCCCACACGCCCTGGGAATGGCACGCACCCATCATGGCGCGCGCTGCACAGCACGGCGTGCACTGCTTCAGCACACCGTTCGACTTCAGCGCGGTGGACTTTCTCGAATCGCTGAACGTACCGGCTCACAAGATCGCATCGTTCGAAAACACCGACCTGCCGCTGATCCGCCGCGTGGCCGCCACCGGCAAGCCCATGATCATGTCCACCGGCATGGCCACCGCCGCCGAGATCGACGAGGCCGTGCGCGCCGCGCGCGAAGCCGGCTGCCGCGACCTGGTGCTGCTCAAATGCACCAGCACCTACCCGGCCACGGCCGAGAACACCAATGTGTCCACCATCCCGCACATGCGCACGCTGTTCGGTTGCGAGGTCGGCCTGTCGGACCACACCATGGGTTGTGGCGTCTCGGTGGCCGCCACCGCGCTGGGCGCCACGGTGATCGAAAAACACTTCACCCTGCGCCGGGCCGACGGGGGCGTGGATTCGAGCTTCTCGATGGAGCCGCACGAGCTGCGCCAGCTGCGTGAAGAGACCGAGCGCGCCATGCAGGCGGTGGGCCAGGTGAGCTACGGCCCCACCGCCGCCGAGATGAAGTCGCTCGCCTTTCGGCGCTCGCTCTACATCGCGCAAGACCTGCAGGCCGGTGACCTGCTCACGCGCGAGAACCTGCGCTGCGTGCGCCCCGGTTTTGGCCTGGCGCCCAAGCACCTGGACAGCCTGCTGGGCCAGCGCATCGGCCAGGCGGTGAAGGCCGGCACGCCCATGGCCTGGTCGCTGCTGGGTGAAGGCCCGGCTGCATGAGCGCTGCACCGCGGATCAGCAGCCGTTGGCTGCAGCTGCCGATCGATCTGACGCTGGTGGCCGTTGCTTGGTGGCTGGCCTTCTGGCTGCGCTTCAACCTGGACACGCCCGACGAGTTCCAGGCCATGATGGTCAACACCCTGCCCTGGCCGCTGCTGGGCTTCGCCGCCAGCCTGCTGGGCTGGGGGGTGTACCGCCACATCTGGCGCTACACCAGCGTGGCCGAACTCATGCGCCTGGTGTACGGCGTGGCGTTGGCTGGCTTGCTGACCGCCGCTGCGGTGCTGATGCTGCGGGTGGAATTTTTCCCGCGCTCGGTGCTGCTGCTGCACCCCATGCTGGCGCTGATGCTGCTGGGCGCCGCACGCGCCGGCACGCGCCTGCTGCTCACCGGTTCGAACCGACCCGTGGACACCGGGAAACCCTTGCTGATCGTCGGTTCGGTGCAGGACGCCGCCGCCGCCCTGCCCGCGCTGCGCGGTGCGCGCCTGTGGTCGCCGGTCGGCATCGTGAGCCCCCTCGCCGCCGAGAAAGGGCGCTCGCTGCAAGGCCTGCAGGTGCTCGGCGCACTCGCCGACCTGCCGCGTATTGCCGTGCGCACCGAGGCGGCTGCGGCACTGGTGGTGTCGGCCACCGGTTCTGATGCGCGGCGTGAAGCCCTGATGGGCGCGAGCGAAGCTGGCCTGCCCCTGCTCACCATGCCCCGTCCCGATGAATGGCTGCGCGCCGAAGCCGGCCAGCCGCGCCGCATCGAACTGGAAGACCTGCTGGGACGCGCCCCGGTGGCACTGGACGAACAAGGCCTGTCGAACCTGATCGCGGGCCAGACCGTGTTGGTGACCGGTGCGGGCGGCTCCATCGGCTCCGAACTCTGCCGCCAGATCGCGCGCTTCGGCGTGGCGCGGCTGGTGTGTGTGGACGTGTCCGAGTACGCCATCTACCAGCTGGAACAGGAACTGCGCGAAGCACACCCGCAGATGCAGGGCCTGTACTACACCGCCAATGTGCGCGAGCCCGAGCGCCTGCTGGCGGTGGCGCAGCAGCACCGGCCTGCGGTGGTGTTCCATGCCGCGGCGTACAAGCATGTGCCGCTGATGGAGTCGCTCAACGAGATCGAGGCGCTGCGCACCAACGTGCTGGGCACCCTCAACGCCGCGCGGATGGCGGGCCAGGTCGGCGCGCAGCGCTTCGTGCTGATCTCCACCGACAAGGCGGTGAACCCGACCAATGTAATGGGCGCCAGCAAGCGCCTGGCCGAACAGGTGCTGCAGGCGGTGGCCGACGAGTTCCCCGCCACCCGCTACATGGCGGTGCGCTTTGGCAACGTGCTGGGCTCCAGCGGTTCGGTGGTGCCGCTGTTCACACAGCAGATCGCGCGTGGCGGCCCGGTCACCGTCACGCATCCGGACATCGTTCGCTATTTCATGACCATTCCCGAAGCCGCGCAGCTGGTGCTGCAGGCCGGGCTGATGGGCCAGACGCGGCAGATCTTTGTGCTCGACATGGGCGAGCCGGTGAAGATCGTCGAACTGGCCCGGCTGCTGATCCGGCTCTCGGGCCAGACCGAGCAGGACGTGCCCATCACCTTCACCGGTCTGCGTCCCGGCGAGAAGCTGTTTGAAGAGCTGCTGGCCAGCGACGAGACCACCGAGCCCACACCGCACCCCAAGCTGCGCGTGGCCAAGGGCGCCGACACCGC
>JALOSH010000043.1 GCA_025458545.1 Hydrogenophaga sp. | reverse complement strand
GCCCACTATGTGTTGAGTTTGTCGGGCACGCCACACGATGCCGTGCGCGCCTCCCAGGGCAAGGCCAAGTACGCCGCCTGTGCCGCCTGCCACGGGGCCGATGGCAAGGGCGTGCAAGCGGTGGGCGCTCCGAACCTGACCGATGGGATCTGGTTGCACGGATGGGGTGAAGAGGCGGTCGTTCGCGCCATCAACCAAGGCTTCACCAACCCCATGCCTGGACAGTCTGCCCTGTTGAACGATGCGCAGATCAATGTGCTGGCTGCCTACGTTCTGAACCTCTCCGCCAAACCTGCCAATTGATCGTGCTCCTTGCAGTGAGAAGGGTCGCGCGGTTGCTTTGACCGCTCGACCCTTGTTCACTTCTCAGGATCGGAATTCTTGTGAACGCATTCACGCCAGACTCTGCACCGTCCGCCACGCCCGCCAGCCCCGTTGAACGGGGTGCTTTGGGGGGTGACGACGAGGTGATGATTTCTTTGTACGCATCGGCCAAGAAGATTTACCCGCGTTCGGTCTCGGGCCTGTTTTCCAAATGGCGCTGGATCACGGTGTGGATCACACAACTGGTTTTTTACGGCTTGCCCTGGCTGCAATGGAATGCCCGCCAGGCCGTGCTGTTCGATCTGGAGGCGCGCCGTTTCTACATCTTCGGGCTGGTGCTGTACCCGCAGGACTTCATCTACCTGACCGGACTGCTGGTGATTTCTGCGCTGGCGCTGTTCCTGTTTACCGCCGTGGCCGGCCGTTTGTGGTGCGGATACGCGTGCCCGCAGACGGTTTACACCGAGATCTTTCTCTGGATCGAAAAGAAGGTTGAGGGCGACCGCTCCGCCCGCATGCGACTGGACGGTGCTCCGCTGTCCGCTGGCAAGTTCGGGAAGAAGTGGCTCAAGCATGCGCTGTGGTTGCTGTTCGCCTTGTGGACCGGCTTCACCTTTGTAGGCTACTTCACGCCGATCCGTGAACTGGCGGTGCTCTCGATGGCCGCGTCCTTGGGTCCGTGGCAGATGTTCTGGGTGTTTTTCTACGGTTTTGCCACCTACGGCAACGCAGGCTTCATGCGCGAGCAGGTGTGCAAGTACATGTGTCCTTACGCGCGTTTCCAGAGCGCGATGTTCGACAAAGACACGATGATCGTGACCTACGATGAGCAGCGCGGTGAACCCCGAGGACCGAGGTCCAAAAAGGCCGATCCGGCCAGCCTGGGGCTGGGTGCTTGCGTGGACTGCACTTTGTGTGTGCAGGTCTGCCCGACCGGTATCGACATCCGCAAAGGCCTGCAGTACGAATGCATCGGATGCGGGGCCTGCGCCGATGTGTGCGATGAAGTGATGGACAAGGTGGGCTATCCGCGCGGGCTGGTGAAGTACTCGACGCAGAACGGCATGGCGCAAGGCTGGAGCACGGCGCAGATGGTCCGGCGTGCTTTCCGCCCTCGTGTGCTGGTGTATTCCGGCATCCTGGCCTTGATCACCCTGGCCGTGATGGTGAGTCTCTACCTGCGTGTGCCCCTGAAGGTGGACGTGATCCGCGACCGCGGTGCTCTGGCCCGCATGGTGGAGCAGGGTCGCATCGAGAACGTGTTCCGCCTGCAGATCATGAACGCCACCGAATCCACCCAGCGTTATGCCATCAGCGTCTCTGGAATGCCGGGTATCGAGATGGCATCCGACACCGAGATCGAGGTGCTGTCCACCGAGGTGCGTTCGGCAGCGGTGCGGGTGCAGATCCCACCGGGTTCTGCAACCGCCGGATCGCACGCGATTCGATTCGACATCCGTTCCATGGGCGAAGATGTGTCCCAGGTGTCCGAAAAGGCCGTTTTCCTGGTGCCCCGCTGATGACCATCCAACTTCCATTCCCATCTGCTTGAAGGAGCATTCCATGAGCAACATGCCTCTTGCCCCGACGTCGGTCAAACCTGAGCTGGCGTGGTGGCGAATTCCACAGGTGGTGTTCGTTCCAGCCCTGCTGCTGGTGGGTGTGATCGCCACCACCACCATGGTCATCATCTCTTCCATGGATCAGGACCCGGTGCTCGACAAAGCGGTGTACGAGCGCGAGCTGAAGGCTGCTCAGGCGCTCCATGGTCAGGCCAAAACCGAAGCCTTGATGGCGGTCCAGCCAGCGCAGCAGGGTCGAAACCACGCCGCCACTCCCGATGTGCCGGTCGACAGATAGTGGCACGCTGGCTCGGCCTGATTGGGGTGGCGTTGAGCCCCGTCGTGCATCGAAGTTGAGAACTACCGAGGAGGCCCCCCCATGTGGACACAACGCTTGATGTGGATAGCCTGGCCCGCTTTTCTGGTGGCGGCGGTTCTGGAGATGGTGGTGTTCGCCTTCGTCAACCCGAGTGACCTGGCCTGGTTTGGTACGCCGGTCGGGTATTCCAACGAAGCCGTCTACACCCTTGCTTTTTTCTTGTTCTGGGGTGCCGCCATGGCTTCCAGCGCGTTGACGACCCTGCTCTCCCTGTCGCCGTTTGAGGTCAATCGACGCCGCAGACCATAGCGGCAGCGGCCAGCGGCACGTGCCAAAGACGAGCGCCAGTAGGGACAAGCGCCAAAAGGGGGTGTTGGTCGGTCATGTGCGCCAGGTCCGCCTGGCGCCCAGGCACCGCTGGTCTCGCCAGGCGGTTCAGCGGCAGGTCTGCGGGTTCACGATCTGTTTGAGGCCTTCGGTGCTCTTGATGTGCACGTACCGCTGCTTCACCTCGATGATGCCTTCGTCGACAAATTTCGAGAACGTTCGGCTCACCGTCTCCAGCTTCATGCCCAGGTAGCTGCCGATCTCTTCACGCGTCATGCGCAGAACCAGCTCGGACTGCGAGAACCCGCGGGCGTGGAGTCGCTGCACCAGGTTCAGCAAAAAGGCGGCCAGACGCTCTTCGGCCCGCATGCTGCCCAGCAGCAGCATCACGCCGTGGTCGCGCACGATCTCTCGGCTCATGATCTTGTGCACGTGGTGCTGCAAGGTGGTGAATTCCCGCGACAGCTCCTCCACCTGATCAAAAGGCATCACGCAGACTTCGGCGTCTTCCAGGGCGATGGCATCGCACGAGTGGCGGTCGCTCACGATGCCGTCCAGCCCGATGATCTCGCCCGTCATCTGGAAACCGGTCACCTGATCCCGGCCATCGGCGGTGGTCACGCAAGTTTTGAAGAATCCCGATCTCACGGCGTACAACGAGGTGAATTTGTCCCCCGTGTTGAACAACGCCGAGCCGCGCTTGACACGGCGGCGCGCCGATATGACGTGGTCCAGCTTGTCCAGTTCGTCCGGATTCAGGCCCATCGGGAGGCACAGTTCCCTCAGGTTGCAGCTGGAACAGGCGACTTTGATGCTTTGAGCGTCCATGACTTTTTCCCAGGTTCTGGACTTAGCTTAACGCATTGAACACGCCGACGCCGAAAAGCCGGCGATTTCAGCGGGTTCCCAGGCCGGCTGCTCTGGCGAGCAAGGGTTTGGCTTGATCAAGATCAAAGGTTGCAAGGCTGTGGTGCGGCACATTCACACTTCAGCACTGGAGGGTAGCTTGTGAGCCATGCCATTTCCGACGAACTGCTCAAGCGGTTCGACATTCCGGGTCCCCGGTACACCTCGTACCCGACAGCCGATCGTTTCGTTGAAGCTTTCAGCGAGAGCGACTACATCCAGGCGCTGGAGCAGCGCCGGGCGGGTTCGCTGGCCCTGCCACTCTCTTTGTATGTGCACGTACCGTTCTGCGAATCGGTCTGCTACTACTGCGCCTGCAACAAGGTCATCACCAAACACCACGAGCGCTCTGCCGAATACCTGCGCTACCTGGGCCGCGAGGTGGAGTTGCAAGTGCAGTACTTCGGCAAAGGCCACAACGTTTCGCAGCTGCATCTGGGTGGCGGGACGCCCACCTTCCTGTCGGATGGCGAACTTGAAGATCTCATGGCCATGATCCGGCGCAACTTCACGCTGGTTCCGGGGGGCGAGTACTCCATCGAGGTCGATCCACGCACCGTGACCGACCAGCGGCTTCAGACGTTGGCGCGGCTGGGCTTCAACCGCCTGAGCTTCGGTGTTCAGGACTTCGACCCGGCCGTCCAGAAAGCGGTGCACCGCGTTCAGCCAGCGGAACAGGTGTTTGCTCTGGTGGAGACCGCGCGCAAGATCGGTTTTGAATCCGTCAACGTGGACCTGATCTACGGCTTGCCGCTGCAGACACCCGAGTCTTTTGCGCGAACCCTCGCGCAGGTGAATCAGTTGCGTCCGGACCGCATTGCGCTCTACGCCTACGCCCATCTGCCCTCGCGTTTCAAGCCACAGCGCCGCATCATCGCCGCCGAGCTGCCCAGCCCGGGCGACAAAATGTCGATGCTGTCGATGTCGCTCGATTCGATGAACGAAGCGGGCTATGTGTATGTGGGCATGGACCACTTTGCCTTGCCGACCGACGCCCTGGCCGTGGCCAAACGCCAAGGTCGCCTGCACCGGAACTTCCAGGGTTACAGCACGCAACCCGATTGCGACCTGATCGCGCTCGGCGTGTCGGCAATCGGCCGCATCGGCGCCACCTATAGCCAGAATGCGAAGACGCTGGAGGAGTACTACGACGCGCTCGACCAGGGTCGCCTGCCCATCGTGCGTGGGCTGGCGCTCACCCGCGACGACCTGCTGCGCCGCTCTGTCATCATGTCCATCATGTGCCAGGGTGCCTTGCAATACGAATCGATCGAGCTGGGCCACCTGATCGACTTCAAGAGCTATTTCTCCAAAGAGCTGGACACCCTAAGCGGCCTTGCCGAGCACGGACTGGTCAGCATCACCCCGAACGGCGTGGAGGTGACAGCCGCCGGCTGGTACCTGGTGCGCGCCATCGCCATGGTGTTCGACAAGCACCTGCAGCTCGATATCGATCGCGCCCGCTTCTCCAAGATCATCTGACACGGCCCTGCGGGGAATCACCCTGTTCTCGGGCCGCGCTGCTACAGTCATTTCATGCAGACTTCCATGGCCGTCACGGCCTTGTTCATGGGCTTGGTGGGCGGGCCGCATTGTGTGGCGATGTGCGGGGCTGCCTGTGCCGGCATCGGTCGAGCGGCCGGCGAACGCAGCACGCAGGCGCTGTGGTCCTTCCAGCTCAGTCGCATGCTGGGTTACGCGTTGCTGGGTGCGTTCGCCGCCGGGTCGGTGCAGGGCCTGGCGCTGCTCGGCACCAACACCATCGCCATCCGCCCGATCTGGACCATGTTGCACGTGGCGGTGTTGCTGCTGGGGGTGGTGTTGCTCTTGCAGGCACGCCAGCCCGCCTGGATCGACAGCCTGGGGCAAACGGTCTGGCGCAAGGCGCGGCCTGCGCTCTCGCGCCTCGGGCCGCGAGCCCCGGTGGTGCTGGGTGTGGCCTGGGCGCTCATGCCCTGCGGTTTGTTGTATTCGGCCTTGCTGGTGGCTTCGTTGTCGGCCAATGTGTTCGAAGGGGCAGCCGTCATGGCCTTGTTCGCGTTCGGCACATCCATCTCGTTGATGGCTGCGCCCTGGTTGCTGCTGCGCCTTCGGGGTGGCCAGTCCGGTGCCCTGGCCATCCGATTGGCTGGCCTGGCTCTGGCGCTCACATCCGGCTGGGCGCTGTGGATGGGCATGACCAACCCGACCGGACTGTTCTGCCTCTGAACAAGGCGGCAGTCATGGCCCAGGCGTTGGCGACCGCGAGGGCAGGGTGGCCAGCACCAGACCCAGCAGGGCAATGCCGAAAGCCACCATTTGCAGGGTGGTGAGCCGTTCGCCCATGAACAGCACGCCGATGGCAGCGGCACTCACCGGCAACATCACCGTGAAAACGCCAGCCCGCGAGGCCGGCACGGTTTTGAGTCCGCTCATCCACAGCCACACGGTCCAGACGCTGGCGGCCAGGCCGTAAAACAGCAGCAGCAGCCAGATGCTGGGGCTGACCGAGCCGAAATCGAAATGCCAGGCCGCCCACAGCCCCATGGGCGTGACCAGTGCAAGGCCCCACAGATTGATGATGGCCGAGATGCGCTTGGGGCCGAGACCTTCGGTGAGGTACTTGCCGATCACGACGTAGGACGCCTCGCACACGACGGCGGCGAACACCAGCAGGTTGCCCCAGACCGCGTGAGGCAGGCCCATGAAGGTGGCCACGGGATCGCTCCCAGGGAGGTCCGGCTTCTGCAGCGAGAACAGGCCGATGCCGAACGCTGCGCAAGCGATCGCCGCCAGGGTGCGCCGACCGATGCGTTCTTTGAGAACCACCCAGCTGAGGACGGCCACCACCGCCGGGATGGACGACATGACCAGACCGGCGGCTACGGCGGTGGTGAGGCTGACACCGAAGAGCATGCAGATCGAGAAGAGGAAGTTGCCCAGGAACGACTCCAGGAACAGCAGGCGGCGGGTGCGTTTCGTCATCGGTGGTTCGTCAGCGGGCTTCTTCAGCCACCGCAACATGGCCACGCCGCCGATGCCAAAACGCAGCCAGGCCAGCAGAAACACCGGGAACACCATCACCAGGGGTTTGGAGAGCGCCACATAGCTGCCCACCAACGACATGCTCAGGGCCAGGCTTGCATAGGCTGCCCAGCGCCGCGGTTCTTGGATGGGTTCGGACGTCATCGTCGGCATCATGCCTCAAGGCCGCGGCGTCCCGCTTTATGCGGCGCCGCCAGCGCACTGGTTCCGCGATAAGAGAACTTATTTTCTCAATATGAAAAATTGACATGCTGCACTGCGTCAAACTTGCTTGAAATGAGAAAAATCATTTTGTATTGAGAAATACATACAAAAAATCATTGATTTCAAACGAGAAAATAAATGTCTTATATAAGACATAAGATATTCCAAAAGTCTTCTATAAGACTTAAAGTGAAGGCATCGGCAACGCATTCGCTTGGCGGAGCAGCCGAACCCCTTTCATCAACCTCACGGAGTGTCCCCATGCCGCAATCCCTCAACGAGCAACTGAGCCGCCAACAGCAGATCGAAGCCCTGGAAAAAGACTGGGCGACCAACCCGCGCTGGAAAGGTGTGAAGCGCGGCTACTCTGCTGCCGACGTCGTGCGCCTGCGCGGCAGCATGCAGATCGAACACACGCTGGCCAAGCGCGGCGCAGAGAAGCTGTGGGACAAGGTCAACGGCGGCTCCAAGAAGGGCTACGTCAACGCCTTCGGCGCCATCACCGCCGGCCAGGCCATGCAACAGGCCAAGGCCGGTCTGGAAGCCGTGTACCTGTCGGGATGGCAGGTCGCCGCCGACGGCAACACCAGCGAAACCATGTACCCCGACCAGTCGCTCTACGCCTACGACTCGGTGCCCACCATGGTTCGCCGCATCAACAACACCTTCAAGCGCGCCGATGAAATCCAGTGGGGCCGTGGCATCGAGCCGGGCTCCAAAGACTTCGTCGACTACTTCCTGCCCATCGTGGCCGACGCCGAAGCCGGTTTCGGCGGCGTGCTCAACGCCTTCGAGCTGATGAAGAACATGATCGCCGCCGGTGCCGCCGGCGTGCACTTCGAAGACCAGCTGGCCGCTGTGAAGAAGTGCGGCCACATGGGTGGCAAGGTGCTGGTGCCCACGCAAGAAGCCTGCGAGAAGCTGATCGCCGCTCGCTTCGCCGCCGACGTGATGGGCGTGTCCACCATCGTATTGGCCCGCACCGATGCCGAAGCCGCCAACCTGATCACCAGCGACCACGACGCCAACGACAAGCCCTTCCTGACCGGTGAGCGCACCCAAGAAGGCTTCTTCCGCGTCAAGAACGGTCTGGAACAAGCCATCAGCCGTGGCATCGCCTACGCGCCCTATGCCGACCTAGTGTGGTGCGAGACCGGCGTGCCCGACATCGGCTTCGCCCGCGAATTCGCCCAGGCCGTGCAGGCCGCCTGCCCCGGCAAACTGCTGTCGTACAACTGCTCGCCTTCCTTCAACTGGAAGAAGAACCTGAACGACAAGCAGATCGCGTCCTTCCAGGAAGACCTGGCCGCGCTGGGCTACAAGTACCAGTTCATCACGCTGGCCGGCATCCACATCAACTGGTTCAACACCTTCCAGTTCGCCCACGCCTACGCACGCGGCGAAGGCATGAAGCACTACACCGAGATGGTGCAGGAACAGGAATTCGCCGCTCGCGACAAGGGCTACACCTTCGTGTCGCATCAGCAGGAAGTGGGCGCCGGTTACTTCGACGACGTGACCACCGTGATCCAGGGCGGTTCTTCCAGCGTCAAAGCCCTCACCGGCTCGACCGAAGAAGAGCAGTTCCACTGATCACCGGGCCCGCAGAGGCCGAGGAGACAGAGAGCCCGGGCATGCCCGGGCTTTTTTTGTGGGAAAATTCTGGCTTCGACTAACAGCAAGAGCGAGAAAGGCAATCTGGTTATGACACCGCGAACTCCTCGGACTTTTTTCCTGGCCTCCTGAGGCCTGCAGTTCGCGCCTGCCCGATTCCTTCTCCCTCTCCCAGCGCGGCACCTGCCGCGCTTTTTTGTTTTCTGGACTTTCCATGCTTCACATCACGCTTCCCGACGGTTCCCAACGCGAGTTCCCCGGTCCGGTCACGGTGGCCGAAGTCGCGGCTTCCATCGGCACCGGTTTGGCGAAGGCGGCACTGGCCGGCAAGATCAACGGCAAGGTGGTCGACACCAGTTTTCAGATCACGACCGACAGCCCGTTGTCCATCGTCACCGCCAAGGACGCGGACGGTCTGGAGGTCATCCGTCACTCCACGGCGCACCTGCTGGCCTACGCGGTGAAAGAGCTGTTTCCCGATGCGCAAGTGACCATCGGCCCGGTGATCGAGCACGGCTTCTTTTACGACTTCTCGTACAAGCGGCCTTTCACGCCCGAGGACTTGGTCGCCATCGAGAAGAAGATGACCGAACTGGCCAACAAGGACGAACCGGTGGTGCGCCGCGTGCTGCCGCGCGACGAGGCGGTGGCCCACTTCAAGGGCATGGGCGAGCACTACAAGGCGGAAATCATCGCCAGCATTCCGAGCAACGAAGATGTTTCGCTGTACCGCGAAGGCGCTTTTGAAGATCTTTGCCGCGGTCCCCACGTGCCCAACACCGGCAAGCTCAAGCATTTCAAACTCATGAAGGTGGCCGGCGCTTACTGGCGTGGCGATCACCGCAACGAGATGCTGCAGCGCATTTACGGCACCGCCTGGGCCACCAAGGACGAACTGCAGCAGCATCTGACGATGCTGGAAGAAGCAGAAAAGCGCGACCACCGCAAACTCGGCCGGGAACTGGATTTGTTCCACCTGGACGAGCACTCGCCCGGCACAGTGTTCTGGCACCCCAAGGGCTGGACGGTGTGGCAGGAGGTGGAGCAGTACATGCGCCGCGTCTACCGCGACAACGGCTACCAGGAGGTAAAGGGCCCGCAGATCCTGGACAAGGCGCTCTGGGAAAAGACCGGCCACTGGGACAAGTACCGCGAAAACATGTTCGTGACCGACTCGGAGAAGCGCGACTACGCGCTCAAGCCGATGAACTGCCCGGGTCACATCATCATCTTCAAGCAGGGCATCAAGAGCTACCGCGACCTGCCGCTGCGCTTCGGCGAGTTCGGGCAGTGCCATCGCAACGAACCCTCGGGCGGTTTGCACGGCATCATGCGGGTGCGAGCCTTCACGCAGGACGACGGCCACATCTTCTGCACCGAAGACCAGATCCAGTCCGAGGTGGTGGCTTTCACCACCTTGCTGCAAAAGGTCTACAAGGACTTCGGCTTCACCGACATCATCTACAAGCTGTCGACCCGGCCCGAAAAACGCATCGGCACCGAAGAAAGTTGGGACCGGGCCGAAGCCGCACTGGCCGAAGGTTTGAAGGCCTCGGGCTGCGACTTCGAGTACCTGCCGGGCGAAGGTGCCTTCTATGGCCCGAAGATCGAATACACCCTGAAGGACGCGCTGGGCCGCCCCTGGCAGTGCGGCACGATCCAGGTCGACCCGAACCTCCCCGAGCGGCTGGATGCCGAGTACGTCGGCGAAGACGGCTCACGCCATCGCCCGATCATGCTGCACCGGGCCATTGTGGGCAGCCTGGAGCGTTTCATCGGCATCCTGATCGAGCAGCACGCTGGCGCCTTGCCGGTTTGGCTCGCGCCGGTGCAGGTGGCTGTGCTCAACATCACCGATTCACAGGCCGATTACTGTCGTGAAATCGTCAAATCTCTGCAAAATCAAGGGCTTAGGGTCATAACCGACCTCCGCAACGAGAAAATCACGTATAAAATACGGGAGCACGCGTTGCAAAAGCTGCCTTTCATCTTGGTCGTGGGCGACAAAGAGAAAGAAGCTGGTGCAGTG
>JALOSH010000398.1 GCA_025458545.1 Hydrogenophaga sp. | reverse complement strand
ACAGCCTGCGCAAGCACATGGAGATCCATGCGCAGCGTTTCAAGGCACCAGCCACTGAACCTCGCTGCCCAGCACACGCGCGCGCTGGTGGCCTTCGCGCGATAGCGCCAGCCAGTCCAGTTCTTCCACCTGCGCGGTGATGACCGCCAGATGGTGCTGCTCCGACCCGGTGGCCGTGGCTGCCTCCAGCGGAGAGCCGGGCGCTTGCGGTGCCAGGTAGTCCCCGGCAGCGGCCGACTGGCCCACGCGTGCCCAGGCCGCATCCACCAGCGCGCCTTGTGTGTGGACCTCGGCCCGCACGCTGGCGCGGAGTTGCCACTTCAGGCGCTGGCTCCAGAACACCATGGCGGCAGCGGGCGAGGCTTGCAGCTCGGCCACTTTGGGGCTGCGGCGGTCGGTGTAAACCACGAGTTGTGCCGCCTGGGCGTCCACCCCGCGCAGCACCACGGTGCGGGCTTGGGGCACACCCGGCGCGCTGGTGGTGGCCAGCACGGGCGTGCGCCATTCGTGGTGACGGTCCACCGTGGCGCGCAGCAGCTCGGCCCAGATGCGCTGGACCAGCTCGGCTTCGGTGGTGCGTGGAAAGTGGCTCATGCAGACAGGGTGTTCGGGCAAGTTTCAACCGGCTTGTTGACGGCGCGCGTGTTTGGCAGAGCGCCCCTGCACCCGGCGGCGCCAGAGCAGGAACGAGCTGGGTTTCAAAGACCGCTTCATCAACCGGATGACCGCCGATTCGTCCAGCCCGAACTGGAAGCGGATGGCCTCGAACGGAATCTCGTCGGACCAGGCCATTTCGATGATGCGGGACACATCGCCTGCCGCGAGGTCGGTGGGCGGGGCAAGCGTGGGTGGCATAGAGGAGTGGAGGCTGTGGTGGCGGCCCTGTGCGGTCTGCGGTGGGTGCCAGTGAACAGAGGGGCTATGGTGCGCGAAGGCCGATGTCCGAGCAGCTTGCCGGTGATCCCCGTTCGGTCGTCAGCGCCGCCCGCCAGCCGGATTGCCGGGACAATGCCCACACCGCAAGAGAAGCGCCAGCGCCAAGCCACACCACCCAACCCCAGAGATCCACCATGTACACCGCCCACCCCCAGCGCTACGAGCGCATGCCCTACCGCCGCGTCGGCAAAAGCGGCCTCAAGCTCCCCAGCATCACCCTGGGCCTGTGGCACAACTTCGGTGACGCCACGCCCATGGAAACGCAGCGCTTCATGCTGCGCACCGCCTTCGACGCTGGCATCACCCACTTCGACCTGGCCAACAACTACGGTCCGCCGGCCGGCAGCGCCGAGACCAACTTCGGTGAACACCTGCGGCGCGATTTTCGGCCGTACCGCGACGAACTGATCATTTCCAGCAAAGCGGGTTACGACATGTGGCCTGGGCCCTATGGCCAGGGCGGCGGCTCGCGCAAGTACGTGCTGGCCAGTCTGGACCAAAGCTTGAAGCGCATGGGGCTGGATTACGTCGACATCTTCTATTCGCACCGCTTCGACCCCGACACGCCGCTGGAAGAAACCATGGGCGCGCTGGCCACGGCGGTGCAGCAGGGCAAGGCGCTGTACGTGGGCATCTCCAGCTATTCGGCCGGCAAGACGCGCGAGGCCTCGGCCATCCTGCGGCAGATGGGCGTGCCGCTGCTGATCCACCAGCCGTCGTACAGCCTGCTCAACCGCTGGGTCGAAAAGGACCTGCTCGACACCCTGCAGGCCGAGGGCATGGGCTGCATCGCCTTCAGCCCGCTGGCGCAGGGCCTGCTGACCAGCAAATACCTGAACGGCGTGCCGGCCGACGCTCGCATCAACCGCCCAGGCGGCGGCTCGTTCAGGCCCGACCACCTGAGCGAGCAGAACCTGGCCCATGTGCGCGCGCTCGACGAACTCGCGCAGGCGCGCGGCCAGAGCATGGCGCAGATGGCGGTGGCCTGGGTGCTGCGCCACCCGGGCATGAGCTCGGCGCTCATCGGTGCCAGCAAGCCGGAGCAGATCACCGAACTGGTGGGCGCGCTGAACAACCTGCAGTTCAGCGCCAACGAGCTGGCCGCCATCGACCAGCACGCGGTGGACGGCGGCATCAACCTCTGGAAAAAGCCGTCGACCGACCAGCGGCTTTGATCGCTCCCACCGCAAAGATCGGGGCTTCTTCTTTTTTGTACATGATAGTAATATACATAGATGATCGATCTGGACAGTCTGTCGGGGTTTGACTGGGACAAGGGAAACGCCCGAAAGAATGAAAAGCACGGGGTGTCCACGGCCGAAGCGGAGCAGGTTTTTTTCAACCAGCCGCTGCTGTTGCTGGAAGACGGCGCCCACAGCCAGTCGGAGCCCCGGTTCCATGCACTGGGCAAGACGGACACCGGGCGGACCTTGCACATCACCTTCACCCTGCGGCAATCCGGCGCCTTGATCCGGGTGATATCCGCGCGCGACATGCACCGAAAGGAGCGAGCCATTTATGAAAACGCCACGTAAACCCGTCCCCACTTTTGCGAACGAGGCGCAGGAACGCGCGTACTGGGAGTCGCACGACTCCACCGAGCACCTGGACTGGTCCAAAGCCCGCAAGGCCAGTCTGCCCAACCTCAAGCCGACCACCAAGACCATTTCGCTGCGCCTGCCCCAGCACCTGCTGGATTCGATCAAGGTGGCCGCGAATGCGCGGGATGTGCCTTATCAGTCGCTGATCAAGGTGTGGCTGCAGGAGAAGCTGCAGAGCCGTTGAGAGCCTGTGCGGT
>JALOSH010000397.1 GCA_025458545.1 Hydrogenophaga sp. | reverse complement strand
GGGGTGATTCAATCTCATGTGGTTTCTCCTTTGACAAAAGCACTGGCCTGCACCGACAGCTGTTCGAGCAGGGGTTGGTTGAAAAACGAGTCGACGGACAGGTCGGCGAGCACCTGTCCCTGTTCGAGGTAAATCACGCGGCTGGCCAGGCGCTTGACCTGCCCCAGGTTGTGGCTGGCGAACACCAGCGTGGGCGGCAGGCGACCGGGCGCGGGTGCTTCGTTGCCAAAGTCGGCGATGAGCGCCTCCACCTCGCGTTTGGCGTGGGGGTCCAGGCTGGCGGTGGGCTCGTCGAGCAGCCACACGTCGGGCTGCAGCGCCCAGGCGCGGGCCAGTGCCACGCGCTGCTGCTGACCGCCGGACAGCGCTCGGCCATTGCGGTCGGCCAGGTGGCTGAGTTGCACCCGCTCCAGCGCGGCCTGCGCACGCACGGCGGTCTGGCCCCAGGGCACACCGCTGAGCCACAGCCCCAACTGCAGGTTGCGCCGCACCGACAGGCGCAGCATGTGCGGGCGCTGAAACAGCATGGCGATGCGCGAGCCCTGCGGCAGCGAGCGTTCGCCCGCAGCGATCGGCAGCAGGCCGTGCAGGGTGCGCAGCAGCGTGCTCTTGCCGCAACCATTGGGGCCGACCAGCGCCACGCGCTCGCCCGCGTGGATGGTCAGCGTGATGTCTCGCAGCGCCTCGACCTGGGCCGCCGGCCCCAGGCTCACCTGCACGCCGCGCAAGGCCAGCACAACCTGCGCTCGGTGTGCACCTTGGTTGCCAGGGCCGCCAGCAGCGGGTTCGACCCTCATGTGGTGGCCATCCGCAAATCGCCGCCGTCGAGCCGCTCGCGCCAGCGGCGCAGCAAAGCCACGAGGCTGTTGAGCAGCAGCACCACCGCGAGCAAGACCATGCCCAGGCCGAGCGCCAAGGGCAGATCGCCCTTGCTGGTTTCGAGTGCGATGGCGGTGGTCATGACGCGGGTGAAACCTTCGATGTTGCCGCCCACGATCATCACCGCGCCCACTTCCGAGATGGCGCGGCCAAAAGCGGTGATCAGCACCATCAGCAACGCATAGCGCTCGTCCCAGGCCAGCAGCAGGCTGCGCAAGCTCAGCCCCGCGCCGAGTGAGGCGAGTTGTTCACCGTGGCTGCGGTCGGCGTCTTCCACCACCTGGCGGGTGAGCGCGGTCACCAGCGGCAGCACCAGGATGGCCTGCGCCAGCACCATGGCCTGAAAGCTGAACAGCCAGCCCAGAAAACCCAGCGGCCCTGAGCGCGAGAGCAGCAGGTACACCACCAACCCCACCACCACCGCCGGCACCGCCAGCAAGGTGTTGAGCAAGGTCAACACGACTCCACGACCCGGAAAGCGGGACACGGCCAGCCAGGCACCCAGCACCAGGCCGAGGCCACAGGCCAGCAGACAGGCGGTGGCACTGACCGCGAGCGAGCGCAACACGATCGCCCAGAGCGATGGATCGCCCGATAGGATCAGCTGCAGCGCCGTGGCGGCGCTATCGGAAAAGGAGTTCATGAGGTCGGGTAGCTTACGGGCGCGCAGCCGCTTTGCGAGTACGTAGAGACTCGGTATGCAGCGCCGTGCATAAGGCGAACGGCAAGCACCTTGGAGGTTCAGGCACACTGGCGCGCATGAAGAAGATCGAGCTGTCTTATTCGATCGCGCCGCAGCGCGCCGAGCACAGCGCAGCCCCGGCCCTGCTGCGCAACCCCATGATGGATGTGCTGCACGCGGTGCGCGAGCGCGGCTCGATTTCGGCAGCGGCGCGCCAGCTCGGCCTGTCGTACCGCCATGTCTGGGGCCAGCTCCGGGGCTGGGAAACCGAACTCGGGCAGGCGCTGATCGTCTGGGAACGCGGCCAGGCCGCCCAGCTGACGCCCTTTGGTCAGCGCCTGCTGATGGCCGAACGCCTGGCCCAGGCACGCCTGGGACCCCAGATGGAAAGTCTGCGTGCCGAACTGCAGCGCGCGTTTGCCTTGGCCTTTGAAACCCCGGGCACCAGCACGGCCAGCGAAGTGCTGACCCTCTACGCCAGCCACGACCACGCGCTCACCGAACTGCAGGACATGGCCAGCGGTGTCGGCCTGCACCTGGACATCCGCCTGTGCGGCAGCGTGGATGCGATCCGCGCGCTCAACGAGGGGCGCTGCCTGCTGGCCGGTTTCCATACCCAGCCGTTTGCCCAGGCCGACAGCCTGAGCGCCCGCACCTACCGTCCGCTGCTGCGACCCGGCACCCACAAGATCATCGGTTTTGCCCGCCGCTCCCAGGGCCTGATCGTGGCCGCTGGCAACCCGCTGCAGCTGTTCGGGCTGCGCGACGTGGCCGAACAACAGGCACGTTTCGTCAACCGCGCGCGCGGCACCGGCACGCGCTTGCTGCTGCAGGAACTGCTCGCGCAGCAGCGCCTGGAGCCCACAGCAATCAGCGGCTTCGAGCGGGTGGAGAGTTCACACGCGGCCGTGGCGCAGGCGGTGGCGAGTGGTGACGCCGACGTCGGCCTGGGCACCGAATACGCGGCGCGCAGCCAGGGCCTGGGTTTTGTGCCGCTGACCGAAGAGCGTTACCTGCTGGTGTGCCTGAAGACGGCACTGGAATTGCCCGCGGTGCAAAGCCTGCTGGCCCTGTTGCGCAGCCCGCGCTGGCACCAGCACGTCAACCGCCTGCCGGGCTACACCGACGACCACGGCGGCGAAGTGGCCGCCATGAAACGGCTGCTGCCGTGGTGGCGCTAGCGCA
>JALOSH010000396.1 GCA_025458545.1 Hydrogenophaga sp. | reverse complement strand
GTACGGCAGGTTGCCGACGTAAAGTTTGTTGCCCATGGAGGACTCCTAAGAAAGCAGAAACACAAAAGCGATGGGGTCCCGAAAGCACAACAAACCCGAGAGTGCAGCGTGGCACGCGAAACTGACCGATCACTTGGAAAATACCCGGGCGAAACCGCCTGAGCACCCCCATTATGCGCCTCGACCGGCTCCGGCGCCGTCACCACCCAGCGCCGCCTGCTTGCGACCCGCGTGGTAGGCCGTCATGACCTGTGTGGCGATGAGGTCCAGACTGGGGCGCACGATGCCCTGTTTGTCGGTCCAGACCTTGGGCGTGAGCGCACCACAGAGCGTGAGTGCCTCGCCATCGGCCAGCGCCAGCAGCGCTGCGCACGGCGCTTCGTCGAACGCGATCACGTTGACGATGAATTCCTCGTCGGACTTGTTGCGCGCCAACACGCGCGCCACGATGAAGGTGCGACCCGACTTGTCCACGCGCCGTGAGGCGTCGCCCATCAGGCGTCCAGCAATCAGTGCGTCGATCATGAGCGCGGCTTCTCGAAGCCCGAGACCACCCAGGCCTCGGCGCTGTTCGTGTTGAGTTTGAATCCCGGCGACACCGGCACACAGGCCAGTTCCTCGTCAAACTCGTTGATCGCGCGCAAAGTGGCGGTGGCGCCCTCTTCGTCCGGCACGATGGCGTGCTCCACGCGGATGCGCTGCCCACCCACCGAGACGCTCACGTTCTTGTTCAGTTCGGCAAAACGCTGCTGTTCGGAGCGGCGGATCACCTCGCTCGCGGTTTTCACCAGTGTGTTGAACGCGTTGGTGTCGAGCGGCTTGGGGTTTTTCTTGTCGCGCCCCATGGTCCATGGGCCCACCAGCGCGGGCTCGGTCTGGCCGTCGAGGAACATGGCCACCGCCCAGCCATCGTCGTCTTCGTTTTTGATGACGCGCGCGGTCCAGCGCGCATCGCTCCACACACGGTCTTCATGAATCGGGTCTTGGGTGTCTTGGGTCATGCGGTCAATGGTAATCGGCGGCGCCCTGCTGCACACACAGACTCAACCCACCGGCTCGAACAGGCCGGTGCGCCACAGCACGAGGCGTTCGGTCTCGCTCAAACCCGACACTTCTTCACCCGGCAGGGCCAGCACGCGCCGGGCGCCCACTGGTAGGCTGAGCGCCCGGGCGCCGACAAATCGCATCCTTAACGGAGGCGGGGTGGCGGGCAAGGGCGGCGCTGCGGCCGCCGGCCAGTGGGTGCCGTGCGAGGGTGCCGCGGCGTCGCGTTGACAGCAGCTCATGGTTCGGATCCTTTCATCAAAGCCAGTTCCAGCGCACTGGCGCCCCCAGAAATGCCCAGCCACAACAGCAGGCCTGAGGCCCAGCCAGGTGCCAGCCAGACGGCCGGCACCACGGCCAGCCACAGGCCCAGGCAATGCGGGCAGGCCAACAGGTTGCCCAGCGCCCGCCCCGCCAGCGCGGCGTGCAGGCGCGAGACCAGGTCCCAGGGGCCGCGCTCGCGGGCCAGCAGGTGGGCCACGCGCCACACCGCCAGCACCGCGAGCACCGCCTCAAACCACGGCGGCTGCGGGCCAAAGCCAGACATGGCGTGGCATCAGGACGCGTTGAACACCGAGAACGACAAGCCGATGTCCCGCCACACCGGTGCGCGGTTGTGCTCGAAGGCGGCGGCCGGCGGCGCATTGGCGTCGTCCGGATCGACCGCTCGCGAATGGCTGCGACCCCAGAAACCATACGTGCCCTGCAACGCGCTGGCCGGTAGCTGGTAGTAGGCGGTCATCAGGCCGCCCTGGTCGGCCGTGCTGGTGTGCCAGCGCTCATAGGTCGTCCCGGCTGGCGTGCCGCCTGCTCCACCCAGCAGGCTCATCGGTGTTCCGCCGCACACCGTGGGGTGGAAGTAGCTGTTCCGGAAATGCCGACTGTGTGCGGTGAATTGCACGCGGAACTGCACCGGCTGCGGGCTGGCTCCGCGCAGCACCACCGGGCACTCGCCACCGACGGGCAACCAATCTTCTGCTGTTGCCCAATCCGGGCGATCGCCCAGACGCCACTGAACGGCCAAACTCATCTCTGGCGCACGGTTGTCTACCGCCACCACCACCTCGGGCGACGTGCTCAGCGCCGCGCCGCCGGCACCCACCTGCAACGTCAGGCGGTACAAGCCGTCGGGGTAGGCACCGCCCGTGGGCCAGTCCAGCAGCAGCTGTTCGCTGGGCAGCCAGGCATTGGGCCCGGCGGGCAGGTTGATCGGGTACCAGCCGTTGGTGTCGCTGGTGGGCGCGTGCCATTCGCCAATGCCCGCCGCGTTGAGCCGGTAGAGCCACCAGCTCACCCCCACAAACGGCGCGGCACTGCTCCAGCTGCCCGATCCGGGCGCCTGGTATTCGTACATCACGCGATAGTGTGTCGCGCTGGCGTGGGTGCGCTGGCAGCCAAACAGCGACAGCATGCCTTGCAGCGGCGCTTGGGCATCCCCGACCGGCACACCGCCCACGCGCGGCCGGTTGGCGGTGAGGTTGTAGCCGGTGCCGCTGTTGAAGACCGCTGGCGCGCCGGTGATCGGCATGCGCCCAGCGAGCACCAGGGCGGGCTGGTTGCCGCAAGGCACCAGCGGGGGCGGTGCATCGCACGCAGGCCCGGTGCGCGCAATCGCGCTGGCTTCCAGAACAATCTCGCCCAGGGTGCCGGTGTTCCAGCGCACATCAAAGTGAGACTCGCCATAAATCTGCTCTTCCACGCCGTCGCCGTTCACGTCCTGCAGCACGCGGCCGATCCAGCGCTGCGGGGAGAAGCCGTCGAACATTTTGGGATCGATGCGCAGCTGGTGGGCAATGCTGTCCAGCGCCAGGCGCGGCGCCTTGGCGCCCACCGCTGCGTCCAGAAATTCCGCGGGCAGAGGCGGTGCGATGTCCAGGGGCGCTGGGCGGTCCAGCTCGCGCTGGAGCACCGCGCTGTCTTCACCAAAGGCACGGCCGGGCAGCTTTTCCAGCCGGTTGAGCACGCCCGTCAGGCGCGTGTCGCGCGACAGGCGGGCCAACTGGGCAAAGTCGGGCAAGGGGCCGGGCCCACCGGGAATGGGTTCGGGCCGGCGCGGCACCAGCGAATCGCGCAGGTCTTCAATGAGTTCGCGCCAGTTGGGCCGCTCGAACAGCAGCGGGAAACACACCCGCTGCGTGCGCCAGCGCAGCACCCAGTCGATGTCAAAGCGCGGCACCCAGACGCAGAAGTTACCGCAGGCGTCGGTCTTGACGGTGGCGATCACTTCGCGGCGGCAGTTGAACGGGAACAGCCAACTGAACCGCGAGCCCCTCGGGTGGTAGGCGAGCAGCGAACAGTCGGTGTCTTCCACCTGCACCGTGGCCAGCGGCACCGGGTGCTGGCGTCCGTTGGCGTCGGTACGCACCACCTTGCCACACACCCGTTGCATGAAGAGCGAGCGCGGGTCCAGCACATGACCGAGCTTGGCGGTCAGGCTGGCGATGGGCTGACCCACCAGCCGCCTCACGGGCGCGCCGCTCAGCGCGGCCAGGCGCTGGGCGCCCAGCTTGCCGATGACGGCCGATTCGGCGGCGTCAAAAGCCAGGTCAGCGCGCGCGGCGGTGATGGGTGGACGGGTGGGCAACGTGGTGATGCGGTTCTTGCTGTCCGCACCTGCTTTGGGTGTCTTGGCCATGGCGATGTCCTCGGTGGATGGATGGGGCGGTCGCCCCGCATGAGGCCCGATGCATCATGGGGAAACAACCGCTTTCAGTGTCCAACTC
>JALOSH010000395.1 GCA_025458545.1 Hydrogenophaga sp. | reverse complement strand
TGGGCGTGTCGTCGATGAACCAGGGCGCGACCTGGCCGTCGATGGAGATGCCGTTGTCGTCGTACAGGGCGACCAGCTTGTTGAGCTTCCAGGCGCCGGCCAGGGCCACGGCTTCGTGGCTGATGCCCTCCATCAGGCAGCCGTCGCCCAGGAACACGTAGGTGTGGTGGTCGACGATAGCGTGACCGTCGCGGTTGAATTCGGACGCCAGCAGCTTCTCGGCCAGCGCCATGCCGACCGCGTTGGTGATGCCCTGGCCCAGCGGCCCGGTGGTGGTTTCCACGCCCGGGGTCACGCCCACTTCGGGGTGGCCGGCGGTCTTGCTGTGCAGCTGGCGGAAGTTCTTGAGTTCGCCGATGGGCAGCTTGTAGCCGGTCAGGTGCAGCAGCGCATAAATCAGCATGGAGCCGTGGCCGTTGGACAGCACGAAGCGGTCGCGGTTGGCCCAGGCAGGGTTGGTCGGGTTGTGGCGCAGGTGGCGGCCCCACAGCGCGACCGCCATGTCGGCCATGCCCATGGGCGCGCCCGGGTGGCCGGAATTGGCGGCCTGCACCGCGTCCATGGCGAGCGCGCGGATGGCGTTGGCCTGGGTCTGGGCGCTCACGGTGGAGACGGGGGCGGGAGCGGTGCTGGGGGTGGCGTCGGACATGGCGGGGGCGGATTGGACAACAGAGAGGGGGTGGCGGAGACCGGGCGAATCCGCGATTTTATCGGGCGGCGTCGGTGGCGGTTCAATCGGAGCCATGCCGGGCCCTTTCGCCCGCCTCGGGCAGCCCCCGGCGCGCCGTAAACTTCGCGCATGAGCGCTTCCGCCATCATCCTGGCCGCTGGTCGTGGCACCCGCATGCGACCACTGACCGACCTCACCCCCAAGCCGCTGCTGGTGGTGCAGGGCAAGCCGCTGATGCAATGGCCCATGGAGGCCTTGCACGCGGGCGGCTTCCTGCACCTGGTGGTCAACACCGCGTGGCTGGGCGAGCAAATCCCGGCGCACTTTGCCGACTGGTCTGCGCTGCGCACGGGCAGCCACATCAGCTATTCGCACGAGGGCGTGGATTTTGGCTACGCGCTGGAAACGGCGGGTGGCATTGCGCGGGCATTGCCACAACTCAACGACGTGTTCTGGGTGCTGGCGGGCGACGTGTTCGTGCCCGGCTTCCCCTTCACCCAGGCGGCGGTGCAGCGGTTTGCGGCCAGCGACGCGCTGGCTCACCTCTGGCTGGTGCCGAACCCGGCGCACAACCCAGGGGGCGATTTCGGTCTGAGCGCGGACGGACTGGCCCTCAACACCCGCAGCGGCGAACGCTTCACCTACAGCACCATTGGCCTGTACCGCCGCGCGCTGTTCGAAGCGCCGTGGTGCGACATCCTGCCCGGCAACCCGCAGGGCACGGCCGCGCCGCTGGCGCCGCTGCTGCGCCGGGCCATGGACGCCGGGCGGGTGAGCGCCGAGCTGTACACCGGACCCTGGACCGACGTGGGCACGCCAGAGCGCCTGAAAGAGTTGGGATAACCCCCGCGCCGCCTGCGGCGTCACCCCCTTGAAAGGGGGCGCACCTGGCGGCCCGGCAAAGCCGGTTCCGCGGGTGCCCTGAGCAGCGTCGCACGCCGGACGAGTGCACTGCAGGGTCGCTTCAAAACGCCGACAATGCCGCCATGGACGCACACACCTCACACGCTCTCTACGCCCAACGCCGCGCCCGCCTGGCCGCCCAGCTCGGCCCCGGCGGCATCGCCATCCTGCCGACCGCGCCCGAACAGCCGCGCAACCGCGACAGCGACTTTCTGTACCGGCACGACAGCTACTTCTATTACCTGACCGGTTTCACCGAACCCAACGCCTGGCTGGTGATCACCGCCGAGGGCGAGAGCACGCTGTTCTGCAACCCCAAAGACGCCGAGCGCGAGATCTGGGACGGCATCCGACTGGGCCCGGCCGCCGCACCCGAGGTGCTGGGCTTGCAGGCCGCTTACCCGGTGACCGAGCTAGACCAGCGCCTGCCCAAACTGCTGGAGAACCGCAGCGTGGTCTGGTACCCGTTCGCCACCCACAAGGGCCTGGACAGCCGCATCAACGGCTGGCTGCAGCCGGTGCGCGCGCGGGTGCGCTACGGCGCGCTCTGCCCGGAGCAACAGCGAGACCTGTGCGGGCCGCTGGACGAGATGCGTCTGATCAAGGACGCGCACGAGCAGGACACCATGCGGCGCGCCGCGCAGATCAGCGCCCGCGCCCACATCCGCGCCATGCAGCGCAGCGCCGCCATGCTGCGCGCGGGGCAGGACGTGCGCGAATACCACCTGGACGCCGAGTTGCTGCACGAATTCCGCCAGCATGGATCGCAGTACCCGGCCTATGGCAGCATCGTCGCCGCCGGTGCCAACGCCTGCGTGCTTCACTACCGCGCCGACGCTGCGCCCATCCGCAGCGGCGAGCTGGTGCTGATCGACGCCGGTTGTGAGCTAGACGGTTATGCCAGCGACATCACCCGCACCTTCCCGGCCAACGGCAGGTTCACTGGCCCGCAGCGCACGCTGTACGACCTGGTGCTGGCCAGCCAGGACGCGGCCGTGGCCGCGACGAAACCCGGGTCGGCAGCGCGCAGGACGTGATCGCCAACCGCAGCTACTTCCCGTTCTACATGCACCGCACCGGCCACTGGCTGGGCATGGACGTGCACGACTGCGGCGGCTATGTGGAGCCGAGCGAGCTGGGCACAGTCAACGAGCGGAAAGATCCGCTGTCCGGCGAAACCATCAAGGACCGACCGAGCCGCATCCTGCGCCCCGGCATGGTGCTCACCATCGAGCCCGGCCTGTACGTGCGCCCCGGTGAAGGCGTACCTGAACAGTTCTGGAACATCGGCATCCGGATCGAAGACGACGCCATCGTCACCGAATCCGGCTGCGAGCTGATCAGCCGCGGCGTGCCGGTGAAGGCCGACGAGATCGAAGCGCTGATGCGCGGCTGAAGCCCAGGTTTCCGGTGCGCGTCCTGGGTGTCAATGTGGGCAACGCCCGCCCGCTGCGTGTCGGGGGGCGCAACATCCTGTCGGCCATCGGCAAGGCGGCGGTATCGGGGCCGGTGCCGGTCGGTCGGCTCGGGTTGCACGGCGACGAGCAGGCCGATCTGTCGGTGCACGGCGGACTCGACAAGGCCGTGTACGCCTACCCGGTCGAACACCTTCCCTTTTGGCAGGCGCTGCGGCTCGAACACGGTGTGAGCCTGTTCGATGAACCCCTGCCGCCCGGCTTCATGGGCGAAAACCTCAGCATCGAAGGCCTGCTGGAGACCGAGGTGTGGATCGGCGACGAGCTGCACTTTCCCGGTTGCGCGCTGCGCGTGACGGCGCCGCGCGAGCCCTGCTTCAAGTTCAACGCGGTGATGGGCCTGAAGACAGCGGGCCAACGCATGATGCAGCGCCTGTGCTGCGGGTTCTACCTGTCGGTCGTGCAACCGGGCCAGATCGAGGCTGGTCAGGCGTTCACGCTGGTGCCGGGCACGCGCGGCCTGCGCGTGAGCGAGGCGTTTGCGGCCAAGCGCCTCAAGCATCTGCGCTGAACCACACCGGGCGCCGGTTCGGCCCGCTCAGCGATCAGAATGGCGGCATGAACCGCCCACCAGAACCCCTGAGCGTGCTGTGCCTCACGATGAACCCGGCCGTCGATCTGGCGACCGAAACCGAGCGCGTCGTGCCCACCCACAAGCTGCGCTGTGGCGACACCCTGCACGACGCGGGCGGTGGCGGCGTCAACGTGGCGCGGGTGCTCACCCGCCTGGGCGGCCATTGCGTCTCGGTCTGCCCCACCGGCGGCCCCTCGGGTCAGTGGCTGGAGAAGCGCATGCGCGACGAAGGCCTGGACAGCGTGTACCTGCCGATCGCCAACGAAACCCGGGTGAGCTTCACGGTGCACGAGCACAGCACCGGTGCCGAATTCCGCTTCGTCATGCCCGGCCCGCACCTGAGCGAGGCCGAGTGGACGGATTGCCTGGGCTATCTGGAGCGCCTGCCGACGTTCCCCGACCTGCTGGTCGCCAGCGGCAGCCTGCCGCCCGGTGTGCCGGTCGACTTCTACGCCAGACTGGCCCGGCTGTGCCGCTTGCGCGGTGCACGCCTGGTGCTCGATACCTCGGGCGCTGCCTTGTCAGCGGCCCTGGCCGAAGGTGTGTACCTGTTCAAGCCCAACCTCAAAGAGTTGAGCGAGCTGGTGGGGCGGCCGCTGGAAACACCCACCGCCTGGCGGGCGGCGGCCCGTCAGCTGGTGCTGGAGGGCAAGGCCGAGGTGGTGGCGCTCACCCTCGGCCACCAGGGCGCGCTGCTGGTCACGCGCGAAGCGGTGTGGAGCGCAGCGCCGCTGGACGTGGCGGTGGCCAGCGCGGTGGGCGCGGGCGACAGCTTCGTGGGCGGGCTGGTATGGGGCCTGCAACAGGGCCAGCCGCTGGACCAGGCATTTGGCTGGGGTGTGGCCGCCGGCAC
>JALOSH010000394.1 GCA_025458545.1 Hydrogenophaga sp. | reverse complement strand
GACTTTGAAGGCGGCGTAGTTCTCCAGGCCGAACAGGTCGTCCACGTAGATGAGGGCCACGGTTTTCACACCGTTGGCCTTGAGCATGTCGACCAGCGCATTGGTCATGGGTGCCGGCTGTTGCAGCAGCAGGAAGAAGTACGGCAGGCGCAGCTCCACCAAACGGCGCGACAGCGCGGTGGGCGCGAGGAACGGGTATTGAAAACGGTTGGCCAGCGGGGCGACGGCGAAGTTGGCATTGCTGCCCCAGGGCGGCAGCACCAGGTCGACCTTGTCGCTGCCCATGAGCTTTTCGTAGGTGCGCACCACGGTCTCGGTGTCGCTGCGGTCGTCGCTGCTGATGAGCTCGATGCGGCGTTTCACGCCCTTCACATCCAGACCGCCCGCCGCGTTCTGTTGCTCTGCCCAGAGCAGGTAGTTGGGCTCCTGGCTCACCTGTGCACCGCCGGTCCAGGGGCCGGTGCGCGACATCGAATACCCCACGCGCACCGGCGCCGACTGCGCCAGGAGTTGCGGGGCGAAAGACAGGGCGCCCACGGTGGCGGCGGCGCTCTTGATGACCAGACGGCGGTTGGCTTGGACCATGATGTGTCTCCTGTGGTGTACAAAATACCAACCGCGAATGCTAGGCACACGCCGCGCCCGGCGCTTTGCTGGTGGTGCACAAGCGACTTGTCTGAGCGTGCACACGGATGCGGGATAACCCTCAACCATCCGAACCCCACGGGTTCCCGGCACCACCCATAATTTCCTCAGCCCATGTTTTCTGCCAGGCGCCCCTGGCCAGAGCCCGCCCATGAAGTCCTCGCCCCTGATGACCACAGACGCCGTCGCGCCCGGTGAGCGCGCCGCGGCCTGGCGCGACTGGGTCTGGACGCACTTCGGCGGTCTGGAGTCCGATCTGTACGGGGACACCGGTTTCGATGGTCACATGCACGCGTCCCACGCGGGCGACGTGGTGCTGACCAAGCTGGAAGCCAATCGTCACCGCGTGCTGCGCAGCCCGCGGCTGGCGCGCAGCAGCGAGCGCGCCTATCTCAAGATCGTCGCGCCCTGGCAAGGCAGTGCGGCGGTGGAACAGCAAGGCCGCCAGGCCTGGGTGAAGCCCGGGGGCTGGGCCATTTACGACACCACGGGCAGCTACGAAATTGCCAACCCGGAACGGGTGGAACACCTGATCGTGATGCTGCCCAAGGAGCAACTGGTTGAGCGGGGCCTGAGGCTGGAGCCGCTGATGGCGCGCCACGTGGGCGGTGCCAGCGGCATTTCGCGCGTGGCGCTGGAAACCATGCGCAGCACCTTCCAGGAACTGCCCGCCATGAACGCCACCACCGCGCGCGGTGCGGGCGAGATGATCATCGAACTGGTGCGCCTGTCGCTGCAGGAGCTGGCGGGCCGCGAGAGCGCCACCACCCAGCTCGAAGCGTTTCGGGACCGCATCCGTGAACACATCGGCCAGCACCTGCGCGACCCCGGTCTGTCGATCGACCGCATCGCCCAATCGCTCAACTGCAGCAAACGCCACCTGCACAACGCGTTCAGTGCGGAAGACGACACGCTGGCGCATTACATCTTGCGCCGGCGGCTGCAGGCTTGCATGCGTGACCTGAACAATCCAGCCCAGGCGCAGCGCACCATCACCGACATCGCCTTTTCCTGGGGCTTCAACAACGGCGCGCATTTCAGCCGGGTGTTTCGCGAGCACACCGGCCTGTCGCCGAGCGACTTCCGCGAAACCGCACTGCGCCAACCCGCTGTGGTCTGAGCGGCCGGGGCCGCGCCGGTTCAGCGCAGCGCGCAGCCCTGCGCCACCCGCATCGCCATGCGCTGCAGCGCGTCCCAGGGGTCGGCCGGCCAGTCGGGCTGTTTCAGCCCCTTGACGATGCCGTCCACCGTGTGCGCGTCCTGCAGCCACTGCGCGAGCTGCGCCGGGCGGATCAGCGGCAGCGCGCGTTCCATGAGCTTTTCTTTCACGCCCCAGACGCGGTTCTCGCGCAGCGCCATGGGCAGCGGGCGGCCCGCGTCCATCGCCGTGCGGATGCGGTTGAGCGTGCGGATGTCTTCGGCCAGTGCCCAGTGGACCAGCACCGCCGCCTCACCCTCGGCTTGCAGGCCGTCCAGCATGCGCTGCACCCGCAGCGTCTGCCCGCCCAGCACCGCCTCGGCCAGCTTGAAGGCGTCGTAGCGCGCCACATTGAGCACCGCGCTCTCCACCTGCTCGAAGCTCAGCTCGCCCGCCGGGTGCAGCAACGCGAGCTTCTGCACTTCCTGGTGCGCGGCGAGCAGGTTGCCTTCCACGCGGTCGGCAAAAAACGCCAGCGTGCGCTGGCCCTCTTCGCCCGCTGCCACGCGCTGCCCTTGTTGTTGCAGGCGTTGGGCGATCCAGGCGGGCAAGGCCTTGCGGTCCACCGGGTCCACCTTCACCGCGGCGCCGAAACTGTCGAGCGCGGCGAACCAGGCGCCTTTGAGCGTCATGCCGTCCAGCTTGGGCAGGATCACCAGCGTCAGGGTGGTGTCGTTGCCTTCGGCGCTGGCGGCGATCTGCTGCAGCGCCTGCGAGCCGTCCTTGCCCGGCTTGCCCGAGGGCACGCGGATCTCGACGATCTGTTTGTCGGCGAACAGGCTGAGCGAGCTGCTGCTGGCCAGCACCTCGCTCCAGTCGAAATGAGCACCCGCCACGGTGTGCACCGTGCGTTCGGTGAAGCCCTGCTCGCGCGCGGCTGCGCGGATGGCGTCGGCCGCTTCCTGGATCAACAGCGGCTCGTCG
>JALOSH010000393.1 GCA_025458545.1 Hydrogenophaga sp. | reverse complement strand
CCGAAGCGCCGCCCGGCGACCCTTCCACCAGGGCACAACCTTGCTCTCCCAGACGCCGGCAAGGCCCATGGGGAACGCCATGGTCACACCGATGAACAGCGCCGCCATGAGGAACAACCACAGGTCGGGAAAAGTCTCGGAGAACACCGTCTTGCCCCAGTTGACCAGCAGCGCGCCGTACACCGCGCCCACCAGGCTCATGCGACCGCCCACCGCAGCAAAGATGACCATCTCGATCGACGGCACGATGCCCACGAAGGACGGCGACATGAAGCCCACCTGCAACGTGAACAGGGCACCGCCGATGCCCGAGAGCGCTGCAGCCAGGCAGAAGACGAAGATGCGGAAGTTCGCCACGTCATAGCCCGAGAAACGCACCCGGTCTTCCTTGTCGCGCATGGCCAGCAACAGCGTGCCGACCTTGCTCAGCTGGATCCAGCGGCACAGCAGGATGGAGCCGATGAGCAATCCGACGCACACGAAATACAGGATGTACTTGGCACTGTCGGTGCGCGTGTCCCAGCCCATCAGGGTCTTGAGGTCGGTCATGCCGTTGACACCGCCGGTGTAGCCCTGCTGGCCGATGATCAGCACCGTCAGGATCAGGGCCACCGCCTGCGTGATGATGGCGAAGTACACGCCACCCACACGCCGTTTGAACATCGCAAAGCTCACGATCCAGGCCAGCAGCACCGGCACCGCGATCACCGCCACGAGCGTGAACGGCAAGCTCTTGAACGGCAGCCAGAATGCGGGCAGCTCGGTCAGCTGGTTCCAGTCCATGAAGTCGGGGATGCCCGGGGTGGACTGGATCTTGGTGCTCTCGGGGTCAGAGGCTTCGAGCTTGAGGAACATGGCCATCGCGTAGCCGCCCAGGCCAAAGAAAACGCCCTGCCCCAGGCTGAGCACGCCACCGTAGCCCCACAGCATCACCAGGCCGATGGCCACGAACGCATAGGTCAGGTACTTGCCGACCAGGTTGAGCCGGAAGATGTCCAGCGACAGCGGCAGCACCACCACCAGCAACAGGGTGAGGATGAGCAGGCTGCCCATCTGGTAGCGCAGGATCCAGGCTTTGAGTGCGTTCATGGTGGGTTGCTCCGGAAATTCAGCGACGAACCTTGCTGGCGAACAGACCCTGGGGGCGCATCATCAGAATCACCACGATGAGCGACAGGGTGATCACCTTGGCCATGGAGCCGGCCAGGAAGAATTCGGTGATCGACTGGGTCTGGGCGATGCCGAATGCCGAGACCACCGTCCCCAGCAGGCTGGCTGCACCGCCAAAGGTCACCACCAGGAAGGCGTCGACGATGTAGAGCGAGCCGGAAGTGGGACCGGTGGAGCCGATGGTGGTGAAGGCCGCCCCGGCCACACCGGCGATGCCGCAACCGATGGCAAAGGTCAGGCGGTCGGTCTTTCGTGTGTCGATGCCGATGGCGTTGGCCATCACGCGGTTGCTGACGGTGGCACGCACCCGCAAGCCCCAGCGGCTCCTGTGCAGCGCGATCAGCACGCCGGCGGTGACCACCAGGGTCAGCGCCAGCACGAACATGCCGTTGATGGGAATGTCCAGCCCTTCGGCCGGCGCCCAGGACCCCATCAGCCAGTCGGGCAGCGTGGGGCTGACTTCCTTGGGCCCGATGAAGGTGCGAAAGCACTGCTGCAGCGCCAGACTCACACCCCAGGTCGCCAGCAGCGTGTCCAGCGGGCGCTTGTACAGATGGCGGATCAGGGCCCATTCCAGCAGCCAGCCAGCGATGAAGGCGAAGATGAAGGCAAACAGGATGGCCAGCGGGAAATACCAGCTGCCGGCCGTGCCGCCCACCGCCTCGGCCAGGGTGGAACCCAGGAAGATGGTGTAGGCGCCGATGGTCATGAACTCGCCATGTGCCATGTTGATCACGCCCATCTGGCCAAAAATGATGGCCAGTCCCAGCCCCATGAGCAGCAGCACGGCGAACAGGCTCAGGCCCGCGAAGCCCTGCATCAGGCCGATGTTGAGCATGTCGTTGAAGCTCATGTCCATGACGGATCTCCAGGCAAAAACAAGGCGGCGAGAGAGGCACTCTCGATCCAGGATGCGGCGGATCCCGGTTTCCCGGTCCGCACGCATCGCCCCCTTGAGGGGGTCACGGCGCTACCGCGCCGTGGCGGGGGTGGTCACTGATATCCCTTGGGGAACGGATCGGGCCTGATCAGCTCGGGCGACTCGGCGACCACCTTGAAGGTGCCATCGGCCTGCCCCATGGCGATGCGCGACTTGCTCCACAGGTGGTGGTTCGGGTCGAGCCTGACGTAACCCTCGGGTGCGGTGGTGAGCTCGATCTTTCCGGTGCGCGAAGCCGCCACCACCTTGTCGACATCAAAGCTCTTGGCCATTTCCACGGCGGCCTTCCAGAGCCATGGGCCCAGGTACGCGGCCTGGGTCACGTCACCGATCACGGCGTCCTTGCCGTACTTGGCCTTGAAGGCCGCGACGAATTTCTTGTTGTTCTCGTTGTCCAGGGTCTGGAAGTACTTCATGGACGAGTAGAAGCCCTTGAAGTTTTCACCGCCCACGCCGGTCATTTCGTCTTCGGTCACCGACAGCGTCAGCAGCAACTGCTTGTCGCCGGTGATGCCGGCGGCCTTGAGGGCCTTGTAGAACGCCACGTTGGAGCCGCCCACCACGGCGGTGAAGATGCAGTCCGGCTTCTGCAGCTTGATCTTGTTCATCAGCGAGCCGAAGTTGGTGCTGCCCAGCGGGTAGTACTCCTCGCCCACC
>JALOSH010000392.1 GCA_025458545.1 Hydrogenophaga sp. | reverse complement strand
GGCGACGGGGCCGACGAAGACTTGCTGCTCGAAGAGAGTGTGGGCGAGATGGACCTGTTCCTGGCGCTGACCAGCGACGACGAAGACAACATCCTGTCGGCCATGCTGGCCAAGCGGCTGGGCGCCAATCGGGTGCTCTCGCTGATCAACCGGCGGGTGTACGCGGACATGATGCAGGGCAGCACCATCGACATCGCGATCTCGCCCTCGCAGGCGGTGATCGGCGAGTTGTTGACGCACCTGCGCCGTGGCGATGTGGCGGCGGTGCACAGCCTGCGCCGGGGCGCTGCCGAAGCCCTGGAAGGCGTGGCCCGCGGGGACCTGAAAACCTCCAAGCTGGTGGGCCGCAAGGTCGAAGAGATCAAGCTGCCCAAGGGCGCGCGCATCGGCGCCATCGTGCGCGGCGAGGGGCGCGGCTCGCAGGTGCTGATGCCGCACCACGACACCCTGATCGAAGCCGATGACCACATCATCATCTTCATCCCCAACAAACGGCTGGTGCGCGAGGTCGAGAAGCTGTTCCAGGTGAGCGCCACCTTCTTCGGTTGAACCTCGCATGCTGACCCTCACGCTGCCCGCGCTGGCTGTTTTTTCCCGAGTGCTGATCGGGTTCTCTCCGACCTTTCTGGTGCCCTTGGCCTGGGCCTGGTTCCTCGATGCACAACACCATGTGTTGGTCTGGGTGAACGGGTTCGCCCTCAGCCTGGTCAGCGGCGTGGTGCTGTGGCTGCTCACGCGCCGCCACGGTCGTGAACTGCAGGCCCGAGACGGTTTTTTGCTGGTCAACCTGGTGTGGCTGCTGCTGCCGGCCTTTGCCGCCGCGCCGCTCATGTACACTGTGCCGGACATCACCTGGGTCAAGGCCTACTTCGAGGCCATGAGCGCGCTCACCGCCACCGGTTCCACGGCGCTGAGCGGGCTCGACAGCCTGCCGGTGTCGGTGAATGTGTGGCGCTGTTTCCTGCAGCTCATCGGTGGCCTGGGCATCATGCTGCTGGTGGTGGCGGTGCTGCCCATGCTGGGCCTGGGCGGTTACCAGGTTTACAAGTCCGAGGTGCCCGGCCCGATGAAGGACGCCAAGTTCACGCCGCGCATTTCCGAAACGGCGCGCGGACTGTGGGGCGTCTACTTCGGATTCTCATTGGCCTGCATGCTGGCCTACCGCTGGGCCGGCATGAGCTGGGCCGACGCCTTCATGCACATGTGTTCCACCATGGGGCTCGGTGGGTTTTCGTCGTACGACGCCAGCTTCGGTCACTTCGATTCGAAAGAGGTGGAGTGGGTCGCGATGTTCTTCATGGCGCTGGCCGGCATCAACTTCCTGCGCTACTTCATTGTGATCCGCAGCCGCTCGCTGCGCCCGCTCACCGCAGACCGCGAGATCCGCACCTATGTGGCGGTGTTGGTGATTTCCATTGTGCTGGTGGCGATTTTGCTCACCGCGCACGGTGTGTATGGCGACTTTCTGGAGGCCCTGCATTCCAGCGCTTTCCATGTCATCTCGCTGGCCACGACCACCGGCTACGCCTCGACCGATTACGCGCAATGGCCGGTGTTCGCGCCGGTGATGCTGCTGTTTCTGGGATGTTTCGTTTCGTGTGCGGGCTCCACCGGCGGCGGCATCAAGATGGTGCGCATGATCCTGCTGATCAAGCAAGCCCGCAGCGAGCTGGTGCGCATCGTGCATCCGCGCGTGGTGAACCCGGTCACCCTGGGCGGCAGCGTGCTGCCGATGTCGGTCATGACCGCCACCTTTGGTTTCATGCTGATCTACGGCGCGTCCATCATGGGGCTGACCATGGTGATGCTGTTCAGCGGGCTGGATCTGGTGACGTCGTTTTCGGCCGTGGTGGCCACCGTCAACAACATCGGGCCCGGGCTGGGTCTGGTCGGGCCGGCCAGCAATTTCGGTGTGCTCAGCGACTTCCAGCTCTGGGTGCTGAGCTATGCCATGCTGCTCGGGCGGCTGGAGCTGCTGAGCGTTCTTGTGTTGTTCACGGGTGCCTTCTGGAGGCGGTAGAACTCACCCTCGCCGCGCTGCGCGCGACCCCCTCAAGGGGGCGATGCGAGTGGCCCGGCAAAGCCGGTTCCACCGCATCCTGGCACAAGAGATCTCTCTCCGGGATTCTCAGTTCGGCGCAGCCGGAATCGTCAGGCCCTTGGCCACCGCAGGCCGGGCCACGAACGCCGCCAGCACACGCTGCACCTCGGTGAACTCTGCGTAGCCCACCAGGTCGCCTACCTTGTAGCGCTCGACCAGGTTGCGCACCCACGGCAGGATGGCGATGTCGGCGATGGTGTACTCATCGCCCATGATCCAGTCCCGGCCTTGCAGGCGCTGGTTGAGCACGCCGAGCAGGCGTTTCGATTCGGCGGTGTAGCGGTCGCGTGGGCGTTTGTCCTCAAAGTCTTTGCCGGCAAAAATGGTGAAGAAACCCACTTGGCCGAACATCGGGCCGACGCCACCCATCTGGAACATCAGCCACTGCAGTGTCTCGTAGCGGCGCGCCGGGTCGGCGGGCAGGAACTTTCCCGTTTTTTCGGCCAGGTAGACCAGCATCGCACCCGACTCCCAGAGCGCCAGAGGCTGGCCGCCTGGGCCGTTGGGGTCGAGCATCGCCGGGATCTTGTTGTTCGGGTTCAGCGACAGGAACTCGGGCGAGAACTGGTCGTCGAAGCTCACCCGGTGCGCCTCGTAGGGCAGGCCGCACTCCTCCAGCATGATGGAAATCTTCACGCCATTGGGCGTGGGCAGGCTGTAGAGCTGCAGCCGGTCGGGGTGGGCGGCGGGCCATTTGCGGGTGATGGGGAAAACAGAGAGGTCGGACATGGTGCAGTGCTCCTCTTGGGACATGGGCCGATACGCTACCACCGCTACCATTGTCTGGCTGAAAACAGGAGACAGCCCATGCCCATCACCAAAGGATTCCGCGCGCTGGTGGCCGAAGCCACCGCGCAGATCACCACCTACAGCGTCGAACAAGTGCGCGAGCGCCTGCTGTCGAGCGACCCCACGCTGCAGATGGTGGACATTCGCGATCCGCGCGAGCTGGAGCGCCGCGCGAGCTGGAGCGCGAAGGCACGGTGCCAGGCGCCTTGCTCGCGCCGCGCGGCATGCTGGAGTTCTGGGTGGACCCGGATTCGCCGTATTTCAAGCCCGTGTTTGCCGACGAGAGCAAAGAGTTTGTGCTGTTCTGTGGCGGCGCGTGGCGCAGCGCGCTGGCGGCCAAGGCTTTGCAAGAGATGGGCATGACCAACGTGGCCCATGTGGAGGGTGGCTTCGGCGCCTGGGCCAAGGTCGGCGCGCCCACCGAAACCCTGGAAGCCCACAAGGCCGCCCACGCAGCGCGAAAAACGGCGACATGAGACCGGCTGGCCTGGCCTGCCCCTGCGGACGAACCGACCCGCGCGGCAAAGCGCTGGCGTTCGACGCCTGCTGCGGCCTCCACCTCGACCACAACGTCCCGGCACCAGACGCCGAGAGCCTGATGCGCTCGCGTTACAGCGCCTTCGCGCTGGGGCGGGTGGAATACCTGCTCACCAGCTGGCACGTGAGCACACGCCCGGCCGAGCTGACGCTGGAGCCCGGTATGAAGTGGCTCGGGCTGGAGGTGAAACACCACCGCTTGATCGACGACACGCACGCCGGCGAAGGCGGGCGCTGGTTCTATGTGAACGGAGACCTGAAGTGAATGTGCAATTCGAAGCGGTGCTGTTCGACTGCGACGGCGTGCTGGTCGACAGCGAACCCATCACCAACGGCGTGCTTCGCCAGATGTTGAACGAAGCCGGCTGGGCGCTCAGCCAGGCCGAATGCGAGCGCATCTTCATCGGCAAGGCGGTGCGCGAGAGACCGGCCAGCCGCTCACGGAAGACTGGATGCGCGCCTTTTACGCCCGGCGCGACCAGCGCCTGCGCGCCGAACTGCGCGCCATGGACGGTGCGCTCGAAGCGGTGATCGCCGCCCACCGCCACACCGCTGGGCGCATTGCCTGTGCATCCGGCGCCGACAAACCCAAGGTGGTCATGCAGATTGAAATGGCCGGCATGTCGCCGTACTTCGAAGACCGCATCTTCAGCGGCCACGACCTGCCACGCTCCAAGCCCGCGCCCGACGTGTACCTGGCCGCCGCCGCGCATGTGGGCGTGCAGCCCGCGCGCTGCCTGGTGATCGAAGACACCGCCACCGGCGTGCGCGCCGGGCTGGACGCGGGCGCCACCGTGTGGGGCTACTGCCCG
>JALOSH010000042.1 GCA_025458545.1 Hydrogenophaga sp. | reverse complement strand
CCACTGGGTATGGTCGCCCGCCATGCAGCAGCTGGCGCTGGACAACAAGATTGAGGCCTACATCCTGCCCGGCGGCGTGAGCAGCCAGCTCATGCGCGAGATCGGCGCCGGTCGGCCCGGCCTCATCAGCCACGTCGGCCTGGGCACGGTGTGCGACCCGCGCTTTGGCGGCGGGCGCATGAACGACGCGGCGAACGAAGACATGGCAGAGGTCATCAGCATCGACGGAACATCAGCTTCGAACACGAGGCCGCCAACCTCGACGCGCAGTCGCTCGCTCTGGCCGCGCGCAACAGCGGCGGCACGGTGATCGTGCAGGTCAGGGAACGGCTGCCCAAAGGCGCGCTCAAGGCGCGCGAGGTGCGCATCCCTTCGGCCTGGGTCGACGCCATCGTGGTCGACCCGAACCAGCAGACCAGCTACGCCATTCCGTTCGACCCGGCCTTCAGCGGCGAGCTCACCGGCGAAGCCCGGCGGCTGAGTGAAGCCGAAGACCACGCGCGCGAAGTCGCCGCGTCACAAGAAGCCTTCAGCGAACGCCAGGCGGTGGCCCGTCGCGCCTACGAGGAACTGTTCAACACCGGCAAAGCGCGCCCGGTCATCAACTACGGCGTGGGCGTGCCCGACGCGGTGGCCAAGCTGATCGCGGCGCGCAACGAACAGCACCGCATCTACCAGACCATTGAACACGGCACCTACGGCGGCACGCTGATGGACGGCGTGCTGTTCGGCTACGCGCGCAACGCCACCGCCATGCTCGACGCAGCGACGCAGTTCGACTTCTACGGCGGCGGCGGGCTGGACGTGGCCTGCCTGGGCTTCGGCGAGTTCGACGCCGAAGGCAGCGTCAACGTCTCGCGCCTGGGCGGCGTCACCGTCGGCCCCGGCGGCTTCATCGACATCGCCCAGAACGCGAAAAAGGTGGTGTTCTGCGGCACGCTGGCGGCCAAGGGTGTGAAGCTGGCCACCGGCGACGGCCAGATGCGTGTGCTGCAGCAGGGCGCGGTGAAAAAGCTGGTGCAGAAGGTCGACCAGATCACCTTCAGCGGCCCGCAGGGCCTGGTGCGTGGGCAGGAAGTGCTGTACCTCACCGAACGCGGCAGCTTCCGCCTCACGCCGGGTGGTATCGAGCTGTTCGAGATCGCGCCCGGCATCGATCTGCAGCGCGACATCCTCGACCAGATGGACTTTGCGCCCCGGGTGGCGGCTGATCTGAAACTGCTGGATGGCAAACTGTTCCAGGCCGTCGATTAAGCCCTGTAAAGATCGCTGGTTTACCCTGGATTCGATCGATCAACGTTCATAAACGTTCGATGAAAGAACGAACCAGCGGGCTGCGGACGCATGTTGATCGAAGTCGGCACCTACAGTTCGAGCGCATGCCACCCGGCAAACTCTGCACACCCAAGACCATGATCAACGGCCACACCGAACTCATCGCCCACATCGGCTACCCGACGCACACCTTCAAGTCGCCGATGATCTACAACCCGTTCTTCGAAAAGCGGGGCATCAACCTGGTCGTGGTGCCGATGGGATGTCAAACCAGGGACTACCCCGCTTTCCTCAAGAGCGTCTTCACGCTCACCAACATCCGCGGGGCGCTGATCACCATGCCACACAAGGTGGTCACGGTCGGTCTGCTGGACGACGTCACACCGACCGTGCGCGTGGCGGGGGCCTGCAATGCCGTCAAGCGCCTGCCAGACGGTCGTCTCGTGGGCGACCAGTTCGACGGCGCGGGATTCGTGCGCGGCGTGTTGCGCAAGGGTTTGCGGCTGGCCGGTGCGCGTGTGCTGGTGGTCGGCAGTGGCGGCGTGGGTTGCGCCATCGCCGCTTCGCTGGCGGGTGCGGGCATTGGGCACATCAGCCTGCACGATGTGAACACCGCTTCGGCCGAAGCCTTGGGCCAGCGCATCCGGGTCAACCACCCCGCCATTGACGTGAAGACCGGCAGCAACGACCCGGCTGGCTTTGATCTGGTGGTCAACGCCACACCCTTGGGCATGAACGAAGGCGACCCGCTGCCGCTGGACGTCTCGCGCCTGGACGCCCGCACTTTCGTCGGCGAGGTGGTGATGCGCACCGAGATGACCGCCTTCCTGACCGCCGCTGCGGCCCGAGGCTGTCCGGTGCAGGTGGGCTCTGACATGCTGTTCGAGATGATCCCGGCCTATCTGGAATTTTTTGGCCTGCCCAGCGCCTCGGCCGAAGAGCTGCGCTCGGTGGCCCAGCTGAGCTACTGACCCGCCGATCCCACTCGGTGCACCCAACGTTGTCCAACGACCGCTACCCCAACCCCGGCCACGGGATTGTCCTGGCCGTTCTCGCTTCCGGCTGCTTCGCTCTGCTGGACACCACCTCCCAGTATGTGGGCGGCGTGGTGCCGGTGATGATGGCGGTGTGGCTGCGCTTTGCGGTGCAGACCGGCATGACCGCCGCCATGCTGTACCCGAGCCAGGGCCGGTCGCTCTTCACCACACGGGCGCCTGGTTGGCAGCTCCTGCGCGGCGCGCTCATGACGACGTCAGGCACCTTGGCCTACATCAGCTTGCAACATGTGCCGGTCGGAGAGTTCACCGCCATCCTCATGCTGGTGCCCTTGGTCATCACCCTGCTGGCTTCGATGCTGCTGCGTGAACACGTCAGCGGCACCACCTGGCTGCTGGTGGCCGGCGGTCTGACCGGTGCCTTGATCGTGGTGCGCCCCAAGGACAGCGATCTCAACATCGCCATGTTCCTGCCGCTGCTGATGGTGGTGATCAACGCGTTCTACCAAATCGTCACGAGCCGGATAGTGCGCACCGAAGACCCGGGCACCATGCACTTCTACACCGGCCTGACAGGTCTGGTCTTCGGCACGCTGGCCCTGCCCTGGGGCTGGGCGCCTATGCAGGATCTGAAGCTGTGGCTGCTGGTGAGCCTGCTCGGCGTGTTCGGCTCGCTGGGACACTACCTGATGATCAAGGGCTACCAGAAGGCGCCCGCCTCGCGCATCACGCCTTACATGTACACACAGATCGCCTTCGCCACACTCGCTGGCTGGATGGTGTTCGGCCATGCGCCCGACGAATGGACCCTGCTCGGGATTGCGTTGATCGCGGTGTGCGGCGTCCTGGGCGTTCGGGCCCGATGATCCGCCGCGTTCGGCCGCAATTGTTTCAGGCCACAGGTCTCTTCAAGCGCATCTGGTTGGGCAACGGCACCGACCGGCGCAGCACGTCGTCGGCCAGCCAAAGCGCTGCGCGCCGCCCCCGTTCGCACACCATGGCCAGCGGCATCTGCTGGTAGTCGTCGTTGAAGACTTCAAAGCTGTAGTCACCCGCGTAGCCCAGGCGGTCAAGCCGCCGCACCAGGTCGGCCAGCTGCTCGCTGTGCACCCCTTCACCGGGAAACACACGGAAGGTGCGCGCGGTGGTCATGCGCTCTTCCAAGGTCTTGGTCTCTTGCCACATGAAGTCGGCCAGCTGCACCAGAAAGATCTTGCTGGGGTCCAGGTAGTCGATCTCGTCCAGCGCCGTCTGGGCCGCAAAGATGTGAAACGAATCCAGCCCCAGCCCCAGGTTGGGGCAGTCGGCGCGGCACACCACATCCCAGGCCGTGGTGAACTCGTTGACCGTGCGGCCCCACGACAGGCCTTCGTACGCGATCTTGATGCCCAGTGGCAGCGCCAGCATGGCGAGCTTGCGAAGATCGCGGGCAAGGTGGTCCCGGTCGGTGCTGGCATGCACGGAGGTGGACGAACAGGCCAGCAGCACCTGGCACCCCAGGTCAGCGCACATCTCCAGCATGGCCTTGGCGATGTCCACCTTGTACTGGTGCAAATGGCCCGACAGGCCTTCAAAGTCTCGCAGCACCTGGAAGCCGGTGCCGCGCAGGCCGCTGGCCTTGACGGCCGCGACCGCGGCACCGACGCCGCCAGGGTGGCCGTTGAGGTCGCTCGCCTTGAGCATGACCTGCGAAAAACCGGCGGCCTGCATGGCGGCGAGCTTCGCTTCCAGCGGGCCGGCCAGGGTGATGGTATCCATGCCGAACCCGGCAATGGCTTCGCGGATGGCGGCTGAGCTCGGTCTCATGGTCAGGCCCCACGGGCCTGGCTGTGCACCAGCTCGAACACCACCGAGCCCAGGTAGGTCTTGCTGATGGCGCCGCGCTGCTCGGTGTGGGCCGCTTCGGTCTCGACGAACTCCACGCCCAGCGCGCGCAGCGCCTGGACGGCGGCCAGCACGTCGGGCACGCCCAGGCCGATGCGCTGCAGCTTTTCCTGCGCATCGTGCACGTTCAGCGGGGGCTCGACCAGCTGCAACATGAAGCGCTTGGCCGGGTCCAGCGCCGGTGTGCGCAGCAAGGTGCCCTTGGGCATGATGCCGAAGCGCTGCTCATCGGGAATGACCTCGGTGCCGAACAGCTCGCTGTAGAAGGCGATCCAGTCGTTGGTGCGCTCGGGGCCGATGTACTGCACCACGCCAAAGAAGTGGATGCCGGCGGTGGCCGGCGGGCGCTGGTCCACCGTGGGAATGGGCACGAAGTCCACGTCGTAGATCGAGAACTCCTTGTACCGGTCCACAAAATAAATGCGGCTGCCACCGGCGCCGTGGACGGCCGGTATGTTCAGCTCCATCACCTCGGCGTGGGTGGGCACCGACCAGGCGCCGCGTTCCAGCACGTAGTGATAGGCGGCGCGCGCGTCGCGCACGCGCAGGGCCATGGCCGAGATGGTGGGCACGTCGCTGCCGTGGCCGGCGCCCTGGGCATCGCTGGGATGGGCGTTGACGACGATGTTGAGTTCACCCTGGCGGTAGAGCAGCACCTCACGCGAACGGTGGCGCGCCACCGGGCGAAAGCCCATCATTTCCAGCACCTGGCCCAGGGCCTGGGGTTTGGTGGTGGCGTACTCAACGAACTCGATGCCGTCCAGCCCCAGGGGGTTGGCGGCATCGCTGAAGGATGCCTGCAAAGGTTCGCGGTGGTCGCTGGTACTGAGCAACAGGTCACTCATGGAACTTGTCTCCAAAGATGCCCAAACGCTTCGGGCGACAGGTCTGGGCTGCTGCAGCGAATGCAGACGGACGGACAGCCTCGGCCTTTGACAACTGTAGGGGTTCGGTCTGTGCATCGCGCGGCAAGCCCAACCGAAGTGAGCGATGATCGCGCACCTATCGGCGACAAACGTTCAGAATTCGGGTTTTCACGCAAAAACCAACGCAGCCATGCCATGACCGAAGCCACGCTGTTGCTCACACCACCCCTGGAAAAACGCGACTGGATCGCCGGCCTGCAAAAGGGACTGGCGGTCATTGAAGCGTTTGATGATCAGCATCCCCGTTTGACCGCCAGCCAGGCCGGCGCGCGCTGCGGTCTCACCCGCACGGCTGCGCGACGCTACCTGCTCACGCTGGCCCACCTGGGCTATGTGGGCACCGACGGCAAGCTGTTCTGGCTCACACCGCGCATCCTGCGCCTGGGCCATGCCTTTCTGGAATCGGCCCGGCTGCCGAGGCTGGTGCAGCCTTTCCTGCAGCGCATTGCCGGCGGCACACAGGAAGTGGCCTACCTCGGCGTGCTGGATGGCGCTGATACGGTCTACATCGCGCGCAGCGGTGCGCACCGGCACATGAACACCGGCTACATGCTGGGCTCTCGGGTGCAGGCGCAGGTGACGGCGGCCGGCATGGCGATACTGGCCGGACTGGGCGAAGCCGTGGCGGACCGCTGGTTGGACCAGCACAGACTGAGCACCTACACGCCCTACACGATTTCAAGCCCGGACGAGCTGCGCGCAGAGCTCACGCAGATCCGGCGCCAGGGCTGGGTGTTGTCAGAGCAGCAGATGGAATTGAACTTTCGAGGCATCGCCGTGCCGCTGCTGGACCGCCACAACGCCGTGCATGGCGCCATCAGCGTCACCATGCCGATCAACCAGGAACACAGCAACGATGCGGTCAAGCGACTGCTGCCGGTGTTGCAAGAAGCGGCGCGTGGTTTGCGTCCGCTGCTTTGAACACCCTGCGTGTGGTCGGCTGGTATGCAAAAGAACCCATCGCGATGCTGCACCAGGGTCGCGACGTCTAGGAGCCTGCGCGGCAGAAGCGCATCGGCTGCAACGGGTGGAGAAAAGTCCCACTTCACCCCTGTTTTTCCGGCTGTGGCTACGGCCACAGTCCTCAAAAGCAGGGTCGAATTGGGTTCTTTTCCCACCGGTTTCGCTTCGATGCCTTCTGCCGCGCAGGCTCCTAGCCCCCAAAGATGTTGGCGTGACCCGAACTTGCATCAGGCCTGCAGAAATCCGGCTTTCACCAACTGCTCTCGCGTCTGAGCCGCCGATTCGAAGCGCACCCCGCGCCAGCCGACGGCATGCGCCGCGTCGATGTTGCGTTGTACATCGTCGATGAAAAACGGCGATGGATCTCTCACCGCCAGCCGCTCGGTCAGGACTCGAAAGATGGCTGGATCGGGCTTGATCAGCGACACGCGAGCGGAGAAGATGCCGCCTTCGAACCAGTCGGCAAACGGATGGTCGTCCTCGATCCAGCTCGCCAGGCAATGCGGCATGTTCGACAGGTAAACCAGCCGGTGGCCAGCGGCCTTGAGTTCGTGGATCAGCGCCACCGTGTCGTCTTTGACGCGCATATGCGGCGCAAGCCCATCAATCACGGCCGCCACCTCGCACCTCTCTAGCTGCGTGCGGCGAGAGATGCGCTCGACCAGTTCTTCCGGCTCTGCTTGTCCCAGGTCAAACTGGGCCCAATCACCAGAAAAATCAAAGGTTTGAAAGATCTCACGGATCCAATGCGCGGTAGACGCCTCGTCTCGCACCCGCTCTGGCAAAACCTCGCGCAAAAAAGTGGCCGGTTCCCAATGAAACACCACGCCACCCAGATCGAACACCACTGTTGCTGACATGAAGACTCCCGATAGATTGGCCGGCTCCAAGCACCAGCGCACAAAGAAAAAAAAGCCGGAGCGCCTCAGAACCCCTGCAGCTTCAGCTTGAGTTCCAGCTTGGACCCCCGCTTGATGACCGTCTCAATGCGGCTTGTCCGCTCGGCCGGGCTCAGGGATGGGTCGTTGTTGATGGCCTGGCGGGCCTTGAACATTTCCAGATCGGCGATCGGCACCAGTTGCCGGTTGCTGGACTCCCGAAACCGGGAAAGACCGTTGACCTGGAGAAGAATGTCTTTTTCTTCAGAACTGTTGTGACCGAACCCAACAACGAATTTCATGATCTTTTTCTTGAGTGGTGACGCCAATCCACTGCGCCAGACCAGTGGCGATTGAGGGATCAGGGGCGACTCCCACACCACCTTGATCCTGCTCGCGAGTTCAGGGAAGTCCTTGGCGAAAAACGCCAGCTCTTCGTTGTTGCAGGTGGCCACGTCCGCAGCGCTGGTGGCCACCTTCTTCAGGTTGGATTGATGATTGCCCGTCTCGTAATGAGCGAAGATCCTTCTCACATCGTTGACGCCCCTCTTTTGAAAAGCAAAGTAGAGGGGGACGAGAGACCCGGAGGTGCTTTTCGGGTCACCATCGCTGAAGCGCAGGCGTTTTGAATTCGCGAGCACGTCATCAAGATCGTCGATACCGCTGGCCTTCGAGTTGACGATGATCTGGGATCGGTAGCCGCTGCTCCCGTCCTTCGCCACCATCTGTGCGAACACCGTGCCCGAACCAGACTCGACCACCTCCAGTGCCGGCACGTTGCCCATCCACCCGAGATCAACCTGTTTGGCCTTGAAAGCCATGACGAGCTGCTCCTGGCGTTCGTAAACGATCAATTCCATCGACCGTTCGACAGCCAGACCGAGCCGCCGGACAAATGGCAGCCAGTTGCTACGGGTCTGCTCGACCGCTCTTGGGGAAATCACCCCAAACACCAGTGGCGAAGCTTCGGCCGCCCATGCTTCCGGGAGCAGGCAAGACCAAATGGCAACCACCGATGCAGTGCCCAAAAACTCCCTGCGATGACAAAAAACCATGACAAGACTCCGACAGATAACGTGCAGCGACCCGCGAAGAACGCGCGGAGCTTCGCATTGACCGTTTGAACGAGAGACCTGAACCTTTCAGGTGGGGACCACGGAAACTCCCCTGGCAGGAGGGGACAGAGAGACGCGATCCGCGATCTGCCAGGAACGAGAAACGTCGGCGGAAACCACAAAGATGGAGCCCAGGTCCGTGTCCACCGTCAGCTCATAGAAACTCCCCAGATAGGCCAGCTTGGATACCACGCCATTCAGGCCGCCCGTCTCACCTGGTAGCCCCACGGTCCAGGCCTCAGGCCGGATGGCAGCCTTGATCGGGCCAGGCCTGACCTTGTGAAGCGCCTGCATCTTCAAAGGACCGATCTCGACCATTCCGTTGCTGAGAACTTCACCGGAAAACAGCAAAGCCTCCCCCATGAATCCGGCCACAAACTCGCTTTCGGGCCTTTCGTACAGGTCGGATGGCGAACCGGACTGTGCAATCTCGCCGGCGTCCATCACGATGATCTGGTCGCTCACGGCCAGCGCCTCGCTCTGGTCGTGTGTCACATAGGCCACCGTCAGCCCCAACCGCTGCTGTAGGCTGCGAATCTCCTCGCGCATGCTGCGGCGCAGCCGGGCGTCCAGGTTGGACAGCGGTTCGTCGAACAGCAGCACTGCCGGTTCGATCACCAGTGCCCGCGCCAGCGCAACGCGCTGTTGCTGACCGCCCGAGAGTTCGCTCGGCAGCCGAGCGTCCATACCGACCAGCCCGACAGTCGCCATCGCAGCCCTCGCGCGCTCGGCGATCTCTTCCTTGGGCAGACCGCTCACACTCAGGCCGTAGCCGACGTTGTCGAGCACCGTCATGTGCGGAAACAGCGCATAGCTCTGGAACACCATGCTGACGTTGCGCTCGCTGGGGCCTAGCGAAGTCACGTCGCGACCGTCGATCAGGATCTGGCCACCCGATGGCGACTCCAGGCCCGCGATCATGCGCAGCGTGGTGGTTTTGCCGCAGCCCGATGGACCGAGGATGGTGGTGAGCGTACCCTTGGGCACAGTGAAGTCGATACCCTTGACGATCAGGGGTGCGCTCGCGGCGCCGTAGCGCTTGGTCACTTGGCGAAATTGAATGCCGTGTATGGTCATGACGGGTTCCTTGGGTTCAATGGCTGCCCGAACGGCGGCCGAGTTGGCGCTCACCGATCAGGCGCTGCACCAACAGGGTGATGAGGGACATGAAGACGATCAGCACCGTGCAGTAGGCGAGAGCCAGACCGTACTCTCCGTTTCCGACGCGGCCGATGATGTAGGTGGTCGACAGTTCGTACTTCGCCGACACCAGGAAGATCACGGCCGAGACCGTGGTCATGGAGCGCACGAAGCTGTAGATCAGCGCCGCCGTCAGCGCCGGCTTGAGCAGGGGCAGCACCACGCAGCGCAGCGTGGTCAGCGTGCCGGCCCGCAGCATGAACGAGGCTTCGTCCAGAGACCGGTCGAGCTGCTTGAACGCCGCCGTGCCCGCGCGCACGCCCACTGGCAGATTGCGGAACACGAAGCACAGCACGATGATCAGTCCGGTTCCGGTCAGCTCCACCGGCGGCACGTTGAAGGCCATGATGTAACTCACGCCGAGCACCGTGCCGGGAATCGCAAAGGTCAGCAGCGCCGCGAACTCGAACGCCGCCTTGCCACGGAACTCGGTGCGCGCGAGCAGCCAGGCGATCAGCATGCCCAAGAACGCGCAGACCGGCGCCGCCATCGCCGCCAGCGACGCAGTGGTGAACAGAGAGTTCCAGGCCGTGCCGGCCCAGACTAGGCCGTGTTCGCCCCACTGAAGGTCGAAAGCGCCGCGGAAGTGGTCCAGCGTGAGGGTGTAGTCGCGGCCCCAGGTCTTCACGAAACCGCCCGCGAACGCGAAGAGGTAGACCACCACGGTGAACAGCAGCCAGGGTCCGGCCACGCCGAAGCACAGCCGCCGCACCGTGTCCGGCAACGGCATCGGCACACCGGCGTCTCCTTTACCCGTCACGGTGGTGAAGCTGGTGCGCCCGAGCAGCCCGCGCTGGATAAAGAACACCACCAGTGCAAACAGCGTGAGCACCAGGGCCAGCGCAGCTGCCATCCCCGGATCCAGCGAGGCGCCGACGATGGCAAAGAAGATCTCGGTCGACAGCACAGCGTACGACCCGCCCAGGATGATGGGGTTGCCGAAGTCGGCCATGCTCTCGATGAAGCCGACCAAGAAGGCGTTGGCCAGACCCGGCTTGAGCAGCGGCAACGTCACTGTCATGAAGGTGCGCAGGCGATCGGCGCGCAGCGTCTGCGCGGCTTCTTCCAGCGACGGGCTAACGCCCTGCACCACGCCGCGCATGATCATGAAAGCGATCGGCGTGAAGGCAAACATCTGCGCCAGCCAGACACCGAAGACCCCATAGAACCAGCGCGTGGGCGGGATGCCAAAAGCCCATTCCATGAACTGGTTGTAAAGCCCGGCGCGGCCAAACAACAGGATCAGGCCCAGGCCGACCACGAACGGCGGCGTGATGATGGGCAGCATCGCCAGCATGTTCAGCGGCTTCTGCAGCCGCGTGCCGCCGCGCTCGGCCCACAGCGCCATCAGCGTGCCCATCACGGTCGTGCCGGTCGCCGTCATCAGGGCAAGGAACAGAGTGTTCCAAGCGACACCACAACGCGTGTCGGCGGTGACACAGCCCAGGCCCCAGATGCGCTCAGTGGCCAGC